>JACRAA010000135.1 GCA_016213595.1 Actinomycetota bacterium
GACTGGGACCCGCTCGGCGGACTCGGCATCGACGACATCACCGACGCCGGCGTGGCCACCGCTCTTGCCTTCCTCGGGATCTTCCTGTGGCTGGCCGCCATCGGGCACGTCCTGGTCTACCTGGCACGCGCGGCGTCCCTGCTGGTGCTCACCGCCACCGGGCCGCTCGCGGCCGCCGGCCTGGTCTCGGAGTTCACCCGCTCCTGGTTTTGGAAGTCGCTGCGCTGGTTCCACGCCGCGGCGTTCACCCCGGTGCTGATGGTGATGGTGCTGGGCATCGGCGTGCAGTTCGCCAACGGAGTCGCCGCCCACCTGGCCGAGGACACCGCCAAGGCGTTCGGCACCGCGCTGCCGGCCGTGATGACGATCCTGATCAGCGTCGTCGCCCCGCTGTCCCTGTTCAAGCTCCTGGCCTTCGTCGACCCCGGCACCCCCAGCGGCGCGTCGTTCCGCCAGGGCATGGCCATCCAGGGCGGCCTCCAGGGCCTGCTCAGCGGCGGCGGCGCAGGTGGCGGCTCGTCGGCTGCGTCGAGCACCGACGCCAACGGCCGCTCCTCGGGCGAGCAGAGCGCCGAAGCCTCGACCGGCGACCGGTTCAGCAAGTCGACCCAGGGCGCCCTAGGCAGCTTCGGCCCGGTCGGCCAGGCCCTGTCGACCGGCATGGGCTGGATCAACTCCGCCGGCGCGAAGGCGACCTCGCTGATGTCGGACGAGACCAACCAGGCCGGTGTCGGCCAGAGCACCTACGGCCCCGACTTCAGCGGCCTGGGTGGACGGCAGTCCGGTGGCCAGTCCGGCGGCCAGGGCGGGACCCACCCCGGGTCGCAGAACGGCGACCCGAGCGACGAGGACTCGTCGATGCCGACCCCGCCCACGCCTCCTGCGCCGCCCACCCCGCCGACGCTGCCGACCGGCGGCGGACCCGGCGGCGGACCCGGCGGCCAGGGCGGCGGAGGAGCTGACGCCGCTCCCAAGACCCCGGCCGCCGGCGGCGGGGGAGCAGCAGTAGGTGCCGGCGGCGCCGGCGCGGCAGCTGGCGGCATCCCACCGGTGGCGGTGTAACCGATGCGCCGACCGCCCCACCTCGAGCGCCGATCGACACCCACCGACCTCACTGACCAGAAGGGAAGCCGACGATGACCACCTACGCCGACTACCAGCGCGACCGCATCGGCTGGTTCTTCGGCCTCTCCGGAGGCCAGCTGATGTTCCTGGCGCTGGCCAGCCTGCCGGCGTTCTGGGCAATCAGCCGCGGAGCGTGGTTCTCCGCGTTTCTGTTCGCCCTGGTCTGGGTGTTCCTGCTAGCCATCACCGTGATCCCGGTGCGCGGCCGCTCGGCCACCGGCTGGGTGTTCGCCTCGACGATGTACGCCGTCGGCGGCCTGTTCGGCTGGACCTCGTTCCGTGCCAAGGCCACCCAAGGCCGCGGCGACGACCTCGACACCCCGGACCTGCCCGGGGTCCTCCAGGGCGTCCAGATCCACGACGGCCCGCCGCACGGCTCGCAGCTGCAGCGCGTAGCGATCATCGAGGACCACGCCATGAAGACCTGGGCGGTCACGGCCTCGATCGTGCACCCCGGCATCGGCATGAAGGACACCGAAGAGCGCGCCCGCTACGGCGAGGCGCTGGCCGGGCTGCTCGACGTCGCCGGTCGCACAGAGAAGGTTGACGAGATCCTCTTGATGGTGCGCACCGTCCCCGAGGACGGCGCCGAGCGCGACCTGTGGGTCAACCGCCACCGTCGCCCCAACGCCCCGGAGCTGTCGGAGGTCGTCAATAGCGACCTGGCCCACGGCCTCACCCAGGCATCGGTGCGCACCGAGCAGTTCGTGACGATCCTGGTCCCGGAGACCCGGATCGCGAGGTCGGCCAAAGAGTCCGGGGGCGGCTTCGAGGGCCGCTGCCGCGAGCTCTACCTGCTCATGGCCGAGATCGAGGCCCAGCTGCGCGGCCCGATGGGGATGACGACGGTGCGCTGGCTCACCAGCCCCGAGCTCGCGCTGGCCTGCCGGACCGGATTCGCCCCAGGCGACCGCGCCGGCATCGTCGAGGCCCTCTCGCTGCGGGAGAAGGACCCAAGCGTCAACGCCGACGTCCCGTGGGCGGTGGCCGGCCCCTCGGGTGCCGACGCCGCAGTGCGGCACTACAGCCACGACGCCTGGAACTCGGTCAGCGCCACCATCAAGCTGCCGACCCGCGGCGTCGCGATGGGTGCCCTGGCACCGATCCTCACCCCCAGCGAGTTCGGTGAGCGGCGATCGTTCGTCGTCGCGTACCCGATCGTTTCCCAATCCAAGGCCGACCGGCAGTCCGGCAACGCCGAGTGGGCCGCCGACCTGGCCGAGGGGATGAACGAGAAGCTCGGCCGCAAGACCCGCGCCAAGCAGCGCGACGAAGCCCACAAGGCCCGCGGCCTGGACGTCAAGCTGGCCCGCGGCAACTCGCTGACCCGGCCCTACGGCGTGTGCACGGTCACCGTCCCAAAGTCGATGCGGATCACCGAGTTCGGGCGCCGCCTGGACGCCTCGGTCCGACGCGCCGGGTTCGCACCGCTGCGCCTCGACCTCGCCCAGGACGTCGGGTTCGCCGCGTCCACCATCCCCCTCGGCACGAGCCTGACCCGGAGCGGAGACGCCTGATGACCACCACCCGCCGGAACCGCCGTGGCGGCCGCGACATGGCTGCCCTGCTCTCCGACTTCGGGCACGACCTGCCCACGATCCCCACGCTCGCCCCGGAGGCCAAGGAGCCCCGGCTCTTCCGCTACGCGCCGCGCCGCGGTGCCACCCGCCGCGGCCGAGGCTGGGCCGCCGCCACCGCCCCGGCGATGGCCTGGCGGATGACCAGCGACCAGGCCCCGGTGTTCTGGCCCTTCGTCTCCGCTCCCGCCCTGCCCCCGACGGGCGCCCAGATGGGCGTCGACCAGCTCTCCGGCGGCTGCTTCTACTGCGACCCGTTCGGTTGGGTGCTGCGCGACGACGTACCTGCGACCAACCCCAACATCTTCCAGTTCGCCAAGCCGGGAAGTGGCAAGTCCGGCACCACCAAGGCGTTCTGCACCCGGATGATGCCGTTCGGCTACCGCACCCTGGTCACTGGCGACGTCAAGGACGAGTACGAGTCGCTGTGCCGCGCGCTCGGTGTCGAACCCTTCGTCATCGCCCCCGGCTTCTGGGCCCGGGTCAACCCGCTGTCCATGGGGCCGCTCGGCGACGGGTGGGAGGAGCTCTCGGCCGAGGAGGCGCAGCGCCGCGCCACGATCATCTTCAAGCGGTGGCTCGTCCTGGTCCGAGGCCTGGTCGGCAGCATGAAGATCGACGACGAGCGCCGGGTGCCGTTCGGCCCCGACGAGAGCGACGTCGTGCGCAACGCGCTGGCGATCCTCACCGGCTACGCCGCCGGCAACAGCGTCCTGCAGGAGACGACCATCCCGCGGCTGTGGGACCTGCTGCGCAACCCCACCGAGGAGCTCGTCCGGGCCTGCGAGTACGCGAACACCCGCCAGTTCCTCGACGAGACCCGGCTGCTGCGCAACGCGCTCGGCGAGCTGGTCAACGGCACCCTCGCCGGCCTCTTCGACGACTTCACCAACCTCGAGGTCGACTGGCGGGCCCCGATCCAGTCGTTCAGCCTCTCCCGGCTCGACGGCCTGGGCGATGAGGCCGTGGGCATCGCGCTGCTGTGCATGAACTCCTGGGGGCGTGGTCTGCGGGAGATCGCCGAGCCAGGCGACCTGCGCATCGTGGTGCGCGACGAGGTCTGGAAGCAGATGCGCCTCGGAACCGCCGCAGTGGCGAGCTTCGACGCCGACCTGCGCCTCTCACGCGGCATGGCCGGCAAGGGCGGCGACATCCAGTTCTGCAACCTCCACAAGCCCTCCGACCTGCTCTCGGTCGGCGACGCCGACTCCCAGGCCGCGATGATCGCCAAGGACCTCCTCGAGCTGGCCGACATCAAGATCCTCGGTGCCCAGAAGCCCCGTGTCGCCCGCGAGCTCGACTCCATGCTCGGGCTCGGCCCGATCGCCCAGGACCTCGTCTCCGGGTGGGCCATGCAGGACAAGGGCCGCGCCCTGTGGTGCATCGGCGACGCCACCTACAAGGTCCAGACGGTGCTCCACCCGCTGGAGAAGAAGCTCTACTACACCAACGAGGCCATCGAGTCCGCTCTTTAGAAGTTCGCGCGAATTTTGACGGTTCTGCGACGAACCTGAGCATACGCAACGTCCTTGAGCCTGTGCGGACACTCAGGTTCAGAGAAGCCGCGATGGGATCGCGTGTCACGTGCCGGATGGGGAGCCGTCACCGAGAACCTCACCGGACGGGTCATCCGGGACCCTTGAGCAGCGACGAGCGCGCCGTCCCGCGGCTTCACCAGTGGCGGTTCGCCGAACGGGACGACCGGACATGCCGCAATCCGTTACCTCCTCGCGGCAGATCCGGAGGTTCGCGCAAACCCACCAGACCTCTGCCCGCACGGAGTGCTCTGTCCTACGCGGCGCGGTCGATGCCCAATGTGCGGCGCAGTTGATGCTGGTCGAGGGTGGCCGAAGACTCCCGAGTTGGCTTCCAGCATGTTGCTTTCCTCGAGGCTGCCGGATGGAACAGGGTCGAACCCGAGGTCGTCGACAAACGCTGCGACCGTCTCAACTGCAGCACAGTCGTTGCCGGCGACGGCGAGCGAGACGCGGTCGGAGGCACCAGCGGGGCGGGGTAGTTCTTCGAGCTGGTGGTAGCAGAGGTGGTTGAAGCTCTTCACCAGGCGGGCCGACGCCGGTAGTGCGTCTCGCACGATGGCGCTGGTGGGTCGGTCGGCGGTCTCGAAGTCGGGCAGGGTGCCGTCGATGGGCGGCCAGTAGTTCATGACGTCGATGACGATGTGGCCGGCCATGGCGCCGAGCGGCAGTTCGCGGAAGCGTCGTAGGGGGACGGCGATGATCAGGATGTCGGCGAGAGCGGGCAGGTCGTGGCCGTCCGCGGCGAGGGCGCCGGGTGCGAAGTAGCGGGTCACGCCGGCGGTGTCCGCGGCGGTGCCCGATGAGGCGATGTGGACGGTGTAGCCGGTGTCGACGGCGAGGCGGGCGAGGGCGATGCCGACCTTGCCGGCGCCGAAGATGCCGATGACGGGTCGAGGGGTGGTGCTCATCGAAGTCCTGTCGCGTGGTGGTGGTGCGGGGGGTGTGGAGGAGGCGTTAAGAGCCTCCTCCGTCCTGGTCAGACCCAGGAGCGCATGGTGGTCTCGAGTGGCTCGGTCTGGTGGCCGATGAGGCGGGCGAGGTCGCCCGGGGTGGGTGCGAGGGCGCCGTCGCGCATGTCGCCGTGCAAGGCGACCATGAACCCGGCGGTGGGCTCGTCGAAACCGAAGCTCAGGAGCTGCTCGTGCTCCTGCTCGGGGGTGAGCGGCTCGTAGGTCACCGGCTGGCCCAGGACCTGACTGGCTGTGGCGGCGAAGTCGGCGTAGGTCCAGGCGTGGTCGCCGGACAGCTCGTAGGCCTGGCCTTCGTGGCCGGGGGTGGTCAGCACGACGGCGGCGGCCTCGGCGTAGTCCTTGCGGGGTGCGGTGGCGAGGCGGCCGTCACCGATGCTGTTCGCGACCACACCGTGCTCGCGGGCGCTGGTGAACTCCTGCTGGTGGTTCTCGGTGTACCAGCCATTGCGCAGGAACGTCCCTGGGATGCCCGAGGCGGCGACGAGCTCCTCGGTGGCCTTGTGCTCGGCGGCCAGGCTCAAGATGGTCGTCGGCGCCTGCAGCGCGGAGGTGTAGACGACGTGCTTGATGTCGCCGCGGCGGGCGGCCTCGATGGCGTTGCCGCGCGGGCCGAGGGCCTGGCCGGGGGTGCCGACGGAGACGAGCAGCAGCTTCTCGACGCCCTTCAGCTGGGCGGCGGTCGCGTCGACGTCGTCGAGGTCGAGCGCGTCGGTACGGAGTCCGCGGTTGGCGTAGGACTGGAGCTGCTCAGTGTTGCGGCCTAGGGCGAGGATGTCGCCAGCAGGGACGCCGCGCTCGAGGAGTGCGTCGATGGTGCGGGCGCCGAGCTGGCCGGTGGCGCCGATGATGGCGATGGTCATGGGTGAGTCTTTCTTGTTGTGGTGTGTCAGTTGCTGATGGCCGGCGCGCGGCGGATGTACGTGCGGTCGTCCACCTGGGCGGCGGTGAACGCGGCGATGTCAGCGCGGGAAACGGCGAAACCGAGCTTGTCGGTGCCGAAGAACCCGACGCGGAGGTTGTCCTGCTTGGGGGTGTTCTTGGGTGCGATGAACCGGACGATGGTCCAGTCGAGGTCGGAGGCCTTGACGGGGTCAACCATGCCGTGGAGCTCGGCGGAGGCGCGGCGCAGGCCGGTGCGGGGCATGACGCCGATGAGGCGGGTGCCGGGGGTGGGCTTCTCCTGCGGGTCCAGGACCGCGGGGGTGGCGTGGCCGATGTAGCGGGTGACGCCGTGGCGCTTCATCGCATCGAGGATGTGGCGGGTGCCCTCGAGGAGCGGCAGTCCGGTGGCCTTGCGGTCCATGCTGGGACCGAGGGCGCTGACGACGGCGTCGGCGCCGGCAACCGCGGTGTCGATGGCGTCGGCATCCGACATCTCGCCGATGACGACGCGAACCCGGTCGCCCCAGCTGGTGGGGACCTTGGCGGCGTTGCGGGCGTAGGCGGTGACGGTGTGGCCGCGGTCGAGGAGCTCGGTGACGGTGAGGGAGCCGATGGCGCCGGTGGCGCCGAACACGGTGACGTTCATGGGAGGGATCTCCTGGTCGTGTGGTTCTGGTGCACCTGGTGGTGCCGGGATTGGCGCGGGCCGACCGGTCGGTGTGTGGGTCGGCGGCCGGGCCCGCGCCAAGGGGGTGGTTCAGCGGGTGACGAGGACCTTGCCGAGGGTGCCGTCGGCGAAGGCTGCGAGCGCCTCGGGTGCGCGGTCGAGCGCGATGGCGGTCTCGATGTTGACGCGGAGCTGACCGTTGGCGACGCGCTGGAGCAGGGCGGCGAGCTTGTCGGCGGTTGCGGCGGCCATGATCGTGGCGACGGTCACGTCCTCGCTGCCGAACTGCTCGGTCGTCGCGCCAAGGGTGGAGGCGACCGCGCCGCCGGCCTTGAGGACGCTGGCGAGCGCGGCGGGGTCACCGGCGGAGTGCACGAGCTTGTCGACGCCATGCGGTGCGACGGCCTTGACGGCCGCGGCGACGTCTCCGGTGTAGTCGACGGTGTGGGTCGCGCCGAGGCTGCGGACGTACTCGTCCTCCTGGCCGGGCTGGGCGGTGCCGATGACGGTGGCGCCGGCGGCCGCGGCGAGCTGGCTGGCAATCGAGCCGACGCCGCCGGTGGCGCCTGAGACCAGCACCGTCTCGCCGGCCTGGATGTCGAGCGCCTCGAGCGCGTCGTGGGCGGCGATGCCGGCCAGGCCGATGACCGCAGCGTGCTGCGCGTCCACCCCGGCCGGGACGGCGATCACGGCGGTGACGGGCAGTGCGACGTACTCGGCGAAGCTGCCGGTCCGCGGGCCGAGCGCCATGCCCGGGATGACGGCGGCGACCCGGTCACCGACAGAGACACCCTCGACGCTGCCACCGAGGGCGGTGACCGTGCCGACGAGGTCTCGGCCCAGCACGACCGGGAACTCGATGCCGGGGATCATGTCCCAGACGTAGCCAGCTGCGACCGACAGGTCGAAGCCGTTGACCGAGGCCGCCTCGACCTTGATCAGGACCTCGCCTGCGGCGGGGTCGGGAGTCGGCAGGTCCTGGACTTCTGGCTGGGTGTCGCGGGCGGTGATAGCGAATGCCTTCATGGGTTCCTCCTGGGTTGTGGTTTGGCGATGTGGTGCTGTTTGGTGCTGAGCGCTTAGGCGGTGACGACGCGGAGCACGAGCACCGCGATGGACAGGGCGAGCGGAACCAGCGGCATGGCGACGCCCTTGGTGTCGCGCACGCGCAGGTGGCCGATGACGGCGCCGACGAAGTAGGCGGTCAGGCCAGCGGCGGCGGCGATGCCGAGGGGTGCGTTCCACAGGCCGGCGACGATGCCGACGGCTCCGGCGATCTCGAGGCCGGCCAGGATCGGCAGTGCGGTCATCGGGACGCCGACGGTGCCGTGGATGGTGGTGACGACCTGCTCGTTCTTGCGGAGCTTCATCACCGCGGAGTTCACGGCGAGGACGGCGAGCAGGGCGGTGGTGATGACGAGAGCGATGAACACGAATTTCTCCTGATGTGGCGACGCCGGGGCGACGTCGCGTGATGGGGGTGGACCGGCTGGTCCGGGTGGGTACGTAGTGGCGCTCGGGGGCAGTGGCTACTGACCCAGCTCCTTGCGGACCTGCGGGAGGACCTCGGTGCCGAGGAGCTCAATGCTCTTGAGGTAGTCGGCGTGCGGCATGCCGCCGACGTCCATCTGCAGGATCTGGCGGTCGTGGCCGAGCAGCTGGTGCAGCTGAACGATGCGGTCCGCGATCTCCTCGGGGCCGCCCGCGAAGACCATGCCGCCGGATTCCATCGCAGCCTCGCGGCCGGACGGGGCCATGCCGGGCCGGCCGACCTCGGCCGCGCCGGTGGCGAACATCTGGAGCTCGTGCTGGAGATACTTCGCCTTGGCGGCCGTGTTGTCGGGGCCGACGAAGCCGTGGACCGCGACGGCGATGCCGGCCTGCTCGACCGGGTGGCCGACCTCGGCCCAGGCGTCGCGGTAGGCGTGACCGTACTGGGCCCAGTGCTGTGGGGTGCCGCCCAGGATGCCGAGGAACATCGGGACGCCGAGCTCGACGGCACGACCGACCGAGCTGGGGCTTCCACCGGTGCCTAGCCAGATCCGCAGCGGCTGTTCAGGTCGGGGGACGATGAGGGCGTCGGTCAGCGGCCGCGTGCGGTGCGGCCCGTCGAAGGTGAGGCGCTCGTTCGCGTTGAGCGCGAGGAGCATCTCGAACTTGGAGGCGTACAGCAGGTCGTACTCCCCCTCGTCGTGGTCGAAGAGCGGGAACGTGATGGACGAGGACCCACGGCCGGCGACTGTCTCAATGCGTCCCGGGGCGATGGCGGCGGCGGTGGCGAGCTGCTGGAAGACGCGGACCGGGTCGTCGGTCGACAGCACCGTCACGGTGGTGCCGAGCTTGATGCGCCGCGTGGACGCGGCGGCAGCGGTGACCATCGACGTCGGGGACGACAGCGGCATGGAGGCGGTGTGGTGCTCGCCGAAGCCGAAGAAGTCCAGGCCGACCTCCTCGGCCAGGTGGACGGCCTCGAGGGCCTCGCGGATGGCTTGGGCGGTCGGGCCGTAGCCGCCGTCGGCGGTGCGGGGGGTGTTGCCGAACGTGTAGACGCCGAGCTCGAACGTCATCTCAGTTGTCCTTCTCAGTAGCGGAACGGGTGCTGGTCTTGGCGGGGCTGGGAGGTGGGGCCTGGGGGCAGACGGGCTTCCGGTTGCCCTTGGTCTTGCGGGTGCTGGCGCCGAGGCGGTGCTCGCTGTTGCGTCGCATCGCCTCCTCGGTCGCCGGCGCGCTGGGGGCGGCGGGACCGTCGGTGGCGGCGCTGGCGCGCATGCCGTCGAGCAGGACGTGCACGAGTCGGGCGGACGCCTGCTCGGAGATGTCGTGGGTGCGCTCGACGAGGCCGGCGTTGGCCATCAGCAGCAGCACGACGTCCTGGGTGGTGAAGTCGTCGCGCAGCACACCCGCGGTGCGGGCCCGGGCGACCAGCTTCACCAGCCCCTTGAACGCACGTGCCCGGACGGCCTCGATCTCGGGCGCGCGAGTGACGTCCATCGTGACCAGATCGGCGATGCCGCGGTCGCGGGTCTGCATGGCACCGACAGCAGTGATGTATGAAGCGAACCCGGCCCACGGGTCAGGATTGGCCAGTGCAGCCTCGACCGCGTCCAGCTCCTCGACCATGCGCTCGGCGAACACCGCTTCGATGAGGTCACCGCGCGTGGGAAAGCGCCGGTAGAGCGTCGCATTGCCGGTGCCCGCGAGGCGGGCGATGTCGTCCAGTGGGGCGTCGAGGCCCTGCTCGGCGAAGACTGTGCGGGCGGCTTCGACGATGGCGGCCCGGTTGCGGGCGGCATCTGCTCTGAGCTCCATGGTTGAAGAACCTACGCCAAGTGGGGAACATACCCCATTTCTTGGAATTGTTTGCGAGAGTGGACACAGCCGCCCGTTCCTAGCCCTGGAGACCCCATGTCCAACCCGTCAACAGACACCGCCCGCTACCTCGAGGCGCTCCACGCCTCCGTCAACCGGCTCCATGGATTGGTCGACGGCTTCGGTGACGACGAGCTGACGCAGCCCGCGTTCCCGAGCGAGTGGACCGTGGCCGACGTGCTGTCCCACCTCGGCTCGGGCGCCGTCATCACCACCCGCAGGCTGGAAGACGCCATCGCCGGCGCGGACACACCCGAGGACTTCGCACCCAGCGTGTGGGACGAGTGGAACAGCAAGGCTCCCGCCCAGCAACGCCGCGACGCCCTCACGGCTGACGCCCGACTGATGGAGGCCCTCGACGCCGTGTCGGACCAGGACCGCGACCGCGTCACCTTCGCGATGGGACCTATGACGCTGACTTTCGCCGACTACGTGGCGATGCGACTCAACGAACATGCCTTCCACACCTGGGACATCGAGGTGGTTCACGACCCGGCTGCCGTCCTGCCGCCCACGTCGGCCGAGGTCGTGGTTGACCACCTCGAGCTGGTCGCCCGCTTCACCGCTCAGCCCACCGGCGAGCAGCGCGCCGTCCGAGTTGCCACCACGGAACCGGATAGGTCCTTCGTCATCGAGCTTGGACCCGAGGCGCCTGAGCTCCGCCCCGTCGATATGCACGACGGAACCGTCGACCTTGAGCTACCGGCCGATGCGTTCGCCCGCCTGGTCTACGGCCGGCTCGACGTCCCGCACACCGGACCGACGGTCCGCGACGACAAGATCCTCGACGTCCTGCGACACGTGTTCCCCGGACCCTGACACAGACCACAGCAGCACCCGCTCATCGGCAGATCTGGTAATTCGGGCACGCCCGATCGCGGCGAAGTGGACGCCCTTTGAGCGGCGGGACGCGCGCTCGCTGCGACACGTGATCGCCGACTCGACCAAGAGGCGCCATCCGTCTCCCAGCAACCGAACCGTTGGCGGTCGAGGTGACGAAGCTCAGGGCGAGAGGCGGCTGCGTTCCGCTGAGGTGTCGGATGCGGGACAGCTGCACCGACAGCGGATCCGCCCGTGGAATGTCACTGGGTCGTCCTCGCGGAGGCATCAACCTAAGACGCAACAGCTTTTGAACGGCGTCAGCCCTCAGCAACCGGCAGCGCGAGTCGTGGCCTAGAAACCCTCGGGCAGCTCTTCCACCACTCGACGCACGGCGGCCATCCCGGTCGACAGCGCGGTGAGCTCGTCGTGGCTGAGGCGCTCGACGATCTGCGCCAGGTGGCCGTGACCGAAGCTGGTGACGCTGCGTGCGAGCTGCTGACCCGCCTCGGTGGCCTCGACGAGCCGGACCCGTCGGTCGTGGGCGACCTCAACCCGGACCACCAGTTCTCGTTCGATGAGCCGGTCGACCAGACCGGTCATCGTGGCGGCCCCGACCCCGATCTGGTCTGCCAACCGCTGCGTCGTGAGAGGCGGGCTGGCACAGATCACCAGCAGCACCTTGAGCTGTTGGGTCGGCAGCGGCATGTCGGTCATCGGGTCGAGACGGCGCAGGACCATGGCCATCGCGATGGCGTGGTTGTCGGCGCTCAGGGCCTGGACGAGGTCATCGCGCGCTGGCATCCGGACCTCCTAGGTATTTTGTAAGAAACGAACTATTTGTGTCATCCTAACCGAGCCTATCTTTCCTAGCTTCAGGGAGCCCTCGTGTCCCGTCTCGCCCGGTTCAGCCTGCGCAACCGTGCTCTTGTCGCACTGGCCACCCTCGTCGCCATCGTCTTCGGCGGCATCTCCCTCACCAGCCTGAAGCTCGAGCTGATCCCGTCACTGGAGTTCCCGGGCATGGCGGTCGTGGCGGCTGATCCCGGCGCCTCGCCCGAGGTGATCGATGCGCAGGTGAGCACACCGATCGAGTCCGCGGCCAGCTCCATCGACGGCGTCACCGGCACCACCACCACATCCGCGACGGGCGTCTCCTCGGTCTTCGTCGAGCTGGAGTACGGAACCGACATGGACGCGGCTCGCCAGGAGCTCGAGTCGACCCTCAGCTCGGGCACTTCCGGCCTGCCCGACGACGTGGACCCCCAGGTGATCGCGGGAAGCATCGACGACTTCCCGGTCATCCAGATCTCCGTGGCGGCATCGGGTGACCTGGAAGGGCTCGCACAGAAGGTCGACACCGACGTCGTACCGCTCCTGTCCGACCTCGAGGGCGTGCGCGACGTCACCGTCACCGGCGCCCCCGAGCGTGAGGTCCAGATCGCCCTGCGCCCCGCAGCCCTCGTCGCTTCGGGTGCCGAGCCGAGCTCCATCGCAACCGCCCTCACCGACAACGGCGTGCTGGTGCCCGCCGGCTCGCTGACCACCGGGGACCGCACGCTCAGCGTCCAGGTGGGCACACGGCTGACCGAGGTGGCCGACCTGGAGGCGCTGCCGCTGGTGGGCGCCAAGGCCGGTACGACGCTGGGCGACGTCGCCGACGTCGAGGTGACCACCTCCCCCGTCACCTCGATCGCTCGCACCGATGGCGACCCGAGCGTCTCGATCGGCATCACCAAGACTCCCTCAGGCAACACCGTCGACATCTCGCACGCCGTGCAGGAGGTCTTCTCCGACATCGAGGACGCCGTTGGCGGCGACGCCTCGGTCGACGTCGTCTTCGACCAGGCGCCCTTCATCGAGCAGTCGGTGGAGGACCTCACCACCGAAGGACTCCTCGGACTCGTCTTCGCGGTCGTGGTGATCCTGCTGTTCCTGCTCTCCCTGCGATCCACGCTCGTCACCGCGATCTCGATCCCCCTGTCGGTGCTGGTCACCCTGATCGGGCTCTACGTCACCGGCTACAGCCTCAACATCTTGACCCTGGGTGCGTTGACCGTGGCGATCGGGCGTGTGGTCGACGACTCCATCGTCGTCATCGAGAACATCAAGAGACACCTCTCCTACGGCGAGGAGAAGTCCCACGCGATCCTGCAGGCTGTGCGCGAGGTCGCCGGCGCGGTGACTTCTTCGACCCTGGCGACCGTGGCGGTGTTCTTGCCGATCGCCTTCGTCGGCGGACAGGTCGGCCAGCTGTTCCGGCCGTTCGCACTGACCGTGACGCTCGCCCTGCTGGCCTCCCTGCTGGTCTCGCTGACGATCATCCCGGTGCTGGCCTCCTGGTTCCTGCGCTCACCCGACACGCAGGTCGACCCTGCGCTCGTGCGCGAGCAGGCTCACCAGAAGGAGCGGCGCGGACTCCTGCAGCGGATCTACGTCCCGCTGCTGGACAAGTCGATCGGACACCCCGTGATCACCTTGGTGATCGCCGGCGTCCTGCTCATTGGCACCTTCGCGATGACTCCGTTCCTGAAGACCAACTTCCTCGGCGACCGCGGCCAGAACACCGTGAGCCTCA
>JACRAA010000137.1 GCA_016213595.1 Actinomycetota bacterium
CGTACGCGCACCGGACGGCCGGGGCGGACGGTGTCTACCGCTGCGCCGGCTGCGCGGCCGAGCTGTTCCGCGCGGAGGACCAGTTCGAGTCGGGGACCGGCTGGCCCAGCTTCTCGGACCTGGCCACCCGCGACGCGGTGGCGGTGCACACCGACTTCAAGCTGCTCGTCCCGCGCCGCGAGGCGAGCTGCGCCACGTGCGGAGGCCACCTGGGCCACGTCTTCGGCGACGGTCCTCGGCCGACGGGCCAGCGGTGGTGCATCAACGGTGCGGCGTTGACGTTGGACTCGTTCGAACAGGTTGACGAATAGTATCTGTGCGCGGTAGAGTGGACGCACGTCCCTAGCCTCCGGGCCACCAGCTCAACGGTGCGCCTTCCCGGTGGTGATGTGGACGAGTTGCGAGGGTCAGTAATTGCCCCAGTGGGGCCTCCAGGAGCGACGACCGTTGTCAGTCACGCGTGCGCGTGACGACCCGTCGTCGAGAGGAGGCCGACCGTGACCGAGCTGGCGTTGCACCCGATCGTGGCAGCGGCCACCGACGTACGGTCCTCGCTGAAGGCCGTGGCGGACGTGAACCCGACCTTCATGTCCACCTCCGACAAGGCTGCCGCGCTCACCGAGCTCGGCCGCGCCGAGGCGCAGCTGGCGGAGCTCCGGCTCCGGATCCTGGCTGACGCGGGCGACCTCGCGCACGAGACGGCGGCGAAGGACGCCGCCGGGGGGCTGGCGAAGATGACGCGGACGCGTTTCACTGATGCCCGGGCCGACCTCGCACTTGCCTCCGCTCTCGACCGCGACCGGACGTTCGTCGCCTCGGCGATGCGCGACGGATCGGTCAGTCTTGCCCAGGCCCACGTGATCCGACGGGCCGTCGATGCGCTCCCCGCGAGTGTCGATGCCGACACGGTCGCGCGAGCCGAGGCGCACCTCGTGGCGCAGGCCGCGGAGTTCGGGCCGAAGGAGCTCGGCCGCATCGGGCGCCGCATCCTCGACGTCGTCGCGCCGGAGATCGCCGAGGCCGCGGAAGCGGCCCGGTTGGCCGATCAGGAAGCCCACGCGGCCCAGCGCACTCGCCTCCCCATGCGTCGCCTCGGCGACGGCACGACCCGGATCTCGGGCCGTGTCCCCGACGCCGTAGCCACCCGGTTCGCGACCTACCTCGAGGCGTTCGCCAACCCCCGGCGCGAAGGAGCCGGAGCGACGGGCGACGGTGGGGGTGTGGGTGACGTGGTGGTCCGGCAGGCGTACCCGAAGCGGATGGGTGACGCTCTCGCACAGTTCCTCGAGGCCATCGACCCGACGCGCCTCCCGCTCCACGGCGGCGACGCGACCACCCTGGTCGTGACGATCCAGCTCGCATCCCTGCAGGCCGAGCTCGCGGCTGCCGACCTCGTCGGCGCCGGACTCGTGCCCGGCGACGACCTCACCGGCGACCGGATCACCGCCGCCCAGGCTCGCCGGCTCGCGTGCACAGCGAAGATTCTTCCCGCCGTCCTCGACGGCCGCTCCCTCCCGATCGACCTCGGCCGGGCGAAGCGACTCTTCACGCCGGCCCAGCGCAAGGCCCTCCTGATCCGCGACCAGACCTGCCGTGCGGAGGGCTGCGACACCCCCGGCACCTGGTGCGATGCGCACCACCTCGACCCCTGGCGCAACGGCGGCTCGACCGACCTCGACAACGCGATCCTGCTCTGCAACCACCATCACCACCGGGTCCACGACACTGCCTACAGCTCCGAACGCCTCCCCACCGGCGACCTCAGGTTTCACCGGCGCACGTAGGAGCTTGCGAGCGGCGTTTGCGCCGCGCTGAGGTGGAGCAGCGGTGGTGTCCTCTCCACGGGTGGGACGTGCTGACGGGGTGCTGCAACGCGCCCAGATAGATGCACCCGTTTGAGGGCCGTTTCCCGGAGAGGTCACCGGGCGGGTCTACCGGAATCCGCCGTCTCGCGAACGCACGCTGACGGTCGCTCGTTTCGCTCAGGGTTCGGTTGTCGGGACGACGTGACCGAGGCGATCACGACCGTTGCGCGCGATGCAGGTAGCCGCTCCGGAGAAGAGCTTCGCCCCCAACAACCGGTCAAGTCCACGGTCGTGGTGGATGAAGGGGCCACCGCGTGATCCGGTGGCTGCACTCTAGGCAGTGAGTGCGGCGGGTGTCAGGTCCTCCTGTTCGGTGGCGGTCTCGTCGGTGGTGATCAGGGCGATCCGGGAGCGGGCCAGGACGTCGAGTCCGAGGTAGCGGCGCCCTTCGATCCAGTCGTCGTGCTGCTCGGCCAGGACGGCGCCGATGAGGCGGATCGCGGAGGTTCTGTCGGGGAAGATCCCGACGACGTCGGTCCTCCGGCGGATCTCGCGGTTGAGCCGCTCGTTGGGGTTGTTGGACCAGATCTGGCGCCAGATCTCCTTCGGGAACGCGGTGAAGGCGAGGATGTCGGCCCGGGCCTCGTCGAGGTGGTCGTGGACCTCGGGGAGCTTGTCAGCGACGGTGTCGAGGAGCTTGTCGACTGGGCGTGCACGGCCTTGGCGTCGGGCTGGTCGTAGACGCTGTGCAACAGGGCCTTCACGCCGGGCCAAGCGTGCTTGGGACAGATCGCCATCAGGTTGGCGGCGTAGTGGGTGCGGCACCGTTGCCAGGACGCGCCGCCCATCGTGGCGCCGACGGCTGCGACAAGGCCGGCGTGGGCATCTGAGGTGACCAGCTTGACGCCACTCAGGCCGCGGGCGTTCAGGCCACGGAACAGGGTCAGCCAGCCGGCCTCGGACTCCGCGGAGCAGATGTCGAGTCCGAGGATCTCGCGGTGTCCGTCGGCGTTGACGCCGGTGGCGACCAGGACGTGGGTGTTGACCACCCGACCGCCCTCGCGGACCTTCATCGTGAGTGCGTCCGCGGCCAGGAACGTGTACGGCCCGGCGTCCAGGGGGCGGGTGCGGAAGTCCTCCACGTGGGCGTCGAGCTCCTTGGCCATCACGCTGACCTGAGACTTGGACAGGCGGGTGATGCCGAGGGTCTCGACGAGCTTCTCCATCCGACGTGTGGAGACACCGAGCAGGTAGCAGGTCGCCACGACGGTGGTCAGCGCCCGCTCGGCTCGCCGGCGTCGCTCGAGGAGCCAGTCCGGGAAGTAGGACCCCTCCCGAAGCTTGGGAATCGCGACCTCCATCGTCCCGGTCCGGGTGTCGAAGTCCCGGGTCCGGTAGCCATTGCGGGAGTTGGTCCGTTCAGGGCTGCGTTCACCGTAGGACGCGCCGCAGATCGCGTCGGCCTCGGCCGACATCAACGCCTGCACGAACGTGGACAACATGGTGCGGAGCAGGTCGGGCTCGGCGCGCTGCAGGTGGTCGGTCATGAACGTGGTCAGGTCAATAGAGTTGGGGTCGACGGTCATCGTCGTGCTCTCCTTCAGTCGTGCTTTCGCAGGTCTTCTGAAGGATCACGCGGTGGCCGTCACTGTGTCAGGACGCCACGCTCAAGCCGGCCCGTCGTACACCACGCCCGTGGACTCAACTTCACCGGATTGTCGTACTACGAGCGCAACGACCATCACTTCGAGTACTGGTCGAGCCATTCGATTCCGCACGTTCTCGCTCTCCACAGGATCGAGAACGGTTCGACCTACCCTGCGCGACTCGTCCATGCACTGCGCCAGCAGACGATGCTGGTCACGGTCGACGCCCGACAGCGATTCTTGCCACGCATCTGCCACGTACGGGCCCCTAACATGCCTCTGACCTGATCAAACG
>JACRAA010000145.1 GCA_016213595.1 Actinomycetota bacterium
CCTCCAGCCATGAGGACACGGCGTCGAGGCCGGCGAGGACGGTCTCGGCAGTCATGCCGACGCTCCCAGGATCGTGTCCATCAGCGTCGCGGTCCGCAGGGCGCTCTCCCCCGTGCTCGGACAGCTGCCCTGGCCCCGCAGCTCGTCCAGGATCGTGGCGACGAGAGGGCCGTGGACGTGCCTGGGGTCGTCGACCTCGTACAAGGTGGTGCCCCGCTCGGTGACCACTCTGATGGGTGTCGGCGCGAACGTGGCGAACGACAGTGTGCCCACTGTCCCCGCGACGACCGTCTCGTCGAGCGGGTCCGGAGTGCCGAACGTCCAGGAGCCCGACGCGACGACATCGCCGAACCGCCAGCTCGCCGAGACGGCGTGCAGGTCGGAGCGTGTGACCCCGGAGGGCTCCGTCGCGGGGCCGAGGAGCATGTCCAGCACGTCGAGCGTGTGGCACGCCGTCTCGTAGAACCCGCCACCCCGGTTGGCCTCGGGGTCCCAGCGCCAGCCACTGAAGTCGGTGGGCTTGCGCCAGACCACGTGCACGGACAAGGGGCGGCCGATGGCGCCGGAGCTGATCAGCTCGTTGATCTTCCGGAAGCGGGGCAGGCTCCGCCGGTAGTACGCCACCCAGACCCGCACCCCCGCCTTCTGTGCCTCGTCGAGGATCTTGCTGGCCTCCGCCGCAGACAGTGCGATCGGCTTCTCCACCAGCACGTGCTTTCCTGCTCGCGCGGCCGCGACCGCGTACGTGGCATGGGTCGCCGTGGGAGTGGCGATGTAGACGGCGTCGACCTCCGGGTCGTCGAACACCACCTGCGCGTCGGTCGACCAGCGGCCGATGCCGTGCCGTACCGCGAAGTCACGTACGCGTTCCTCGTCGCGACGCATGACCTGGACGACGTCGGAGTCCGGGCTCCGGAAGACGGCCGGTGCGGACTTCACCTCCGTGACGTCGCCGACCCCGATGATGCCCCAACCGGTCATGGGGACATCCTGCCCATCGGACGACGCTATGGACAGACGTCCGGTGCGCCCACCCCGTGGCAGCCGCCGGCCGGCTCAGAACAGCTTGCCGACAGGAGCGCCGAGGAACTCGGCACGGACGCTCGAGGTGAGGACCTCGACCTGGGACAGCAGCCGACGGGTAGACGGGTTCGCCTCGTGCTGAGCGTGGCCGTGGCGACTGGTGTAGACCTCGTAGAACACGCGCGACAGCGGCGCGTCATCGACGGTGTGGACCGCGTAGACCAGGGTCTCGGGTTCCGACTCCTTGATGCCTGCCAGCGCGTCCGTCACGAGGGCGTCGAACGCCCTGGCCGCATCCTCGTCCTTCAGGTCGAACCTCACTGCGATCGCGAACATGCCCGGCACACTAGCGTCCTGTCCGCGCCGGTCCGTCCTCAGCTCTGCGTCGCGGGTGCCGGCTTGGTCCCGAGCACGAGGTTGAGCGCCCAGCCCACCACGGTCACCAGCAGGACCGCCCCCACCATGGTCAGCAGCTGCGTCGGAGCCTGGAAGATCCCCAGGCTCACGATGAGGGTTGTCGCGCCGGCCGGAGGGTGTGGCAGGTGCAGCCAGGTCAGGACCAGGGTGGTGAGGGCCACCGACAGGGCGGCAGCCAGGACGTACCTGCCTGTGAGCCCGCCGACGGGTGCGGGCGGCGTGTGCTCGAGCGAGAAGCCGTACAGGCACATCACGCCCATGGCCAGTCCCGTGAGGTGTCCCACGAGCGTGTTCACGGGTCGGGAGGCGGGCTGCTCCGGCGACTCGAAGAACAGCATGACTGTCGGACCGAGGCTCGGGAACAGCCACGGCAGGTGGGAGGCGAGGCCCACCGCGCCGGCAAGAGCCAGCACGACGAGCGACAGCAGGGCCGCGTACAGGGCCGGTCCCACCGCCGTGCGTCCGGACTGGAGCCGCTTCAGCAGGGGCGGGTTCATCGGGACAGCAGCAGCCACGGTCGTCCTCCTTGTGTTCGTCGCGCTTCTCCATACCCCTTTCTGTCCATGACCCTTTGCCAGGGTTGACAGAGGAGAAGGCGGCGACGACCGCCGGGAACCCCCTAGAACCCGTTCGCAGCGCGGCTGGCCTGCTCCTGGGCGCGGAACTGGCCGAACCGAGGCAGGAACTTGTCCCAGTCGATGGCGTGCGCGTCGATCTCGGGCCCGTCGATGCACGCGTGCTTGCGGACCAGCTTGTCGCCCTCGACGACCGGGACCATGCAGGCCCCGCACATGCCTGTCGCATCGACCATGATCGAGTTGAGGCTCGCGACACAGTGCACCTCGTACGGCCGGGTCAGGTCGGCGACGCCACGCATCATGAGCGGCGGCCCGATCGTCACCACCTCGGCGATGGCCGGTCCGGTACCGGCGCGCTGAGCATCGAGCATCTCCTGCAGAGGGGCGGTCACGAAGCCCTGGACGCCGTACGAGCCGTCGTTCGTCGCGTACACGACGTCGAGCTGGTCCTCGAACTCCGCCTTGAGCTGGGCCACCCGCTCGTCGGGCCCGTCCCAGAACATGAGGTCGGCGCTGCGGAACCCCGAGATGAGCGTGACCCGGTTCCCGAGCCGCAGGTGCTCCCGCATGATCGGGTACACCGGCGGCAGGCCGAGGCCACCCGCTGTGAAGACGACCGTCGCGTTCTCGAACAGGTCCAGGTCGCTCGGCCGTCCGAGCGGACCGGCGACGCCGGCGAACGCGTCCCCGACCTTCATCTGGTTGATCTGCAGCGTGGACGTGCCCATGGCCTGTACGACGAGCGTGATCGTGCCCTTCGCGGCGTCCCAGTCGGCGAGCGTCAACGGGATGAGCTCCCCGTCGGGACGAGGAAGCACCCTCACGAACTGGCCCGCCTTCGCCGACCTCGCGATGACCGGGGCACGCACCTCGAACTCCTCGATGCCGGCGCTGAGGCGCTTCTTCGCGACGATCACCGGCTGCTCGGCCGCGGTGTCGGTGAACGCCAGCGCCTTGTGCACCCGGTCCGTCACCTCCGCGCTGTTCAAGCGCCCCATGGTGCGGACGATCTCGCGCGCGGCGGCTTGGCCGTCACCGGCGGCTCGGATCGCCGTCGAACCGCCTCGTGCCGCATCGCCGCCCGTGAAGATGCCCGCGATGGAGGTCTCCTTGGAGGCGTCCTGCGGCTGCTCGATGGTGCCGTAGCGAGAGACGGACAGGTTCGGCTCGGAGTCCTTGATGATCGGGTTGGCCGAGTTGCCGAGCGCCATGATGACGAGGTCCGCGGGCATCTCGACGGTACGGCCGGTCGGTACGGGACGTCGCCGGCCCGACGCGTCGGGCTCTCCGAGAGCGATGATCTCGACGGTCGCGCTCGTCACGAAGTGCGTCTGCGGGTCGCCGGCGAACTCGATGGGCGACCGCAGGACCGACAGCTCGATGCCCTCCTCGAGGGCATGCTCCAGCTCCTCCACGCGGGCCGGCATCTCGGCGCGGGTGCGCCGGTAGACGATCGTCACGTGCCCGCCGAGGCGACGCGCGGTCCGGGCGGCGTCCATCGCGGTGTTGCCGCCGCCGATGATGAGGACCTCCTTGTCCCTCACCTCCGGCAAGGGCGTCTCACGGGTCGTACGGTGCGCCTGCATGAGGTTCACGCGGGTGAGGAACTCGTTGGCGCTCATGATGTTGAGCAGGTGCTCCCCCGGCACGTTGAGGAACCGTGGCAGACCGGCTCCGCTGCCGACGAAGATCCGTACGAAGCCGGCCCGGCGCAGCTTGTCCAAGGTGGCCGTCTTGCCGACCACGAAGTTCGTCACGAACCTGCCACCGAGGGCGCGGATCTTGGCGACCACGTCGTCGATGAGCTGGTTCGGCAGCCGGAACTCGGGGATGCCGTACCGCAGCACGCCGCCGAGCTCGTGGAAGGCCTCGAAGACGGTGACGGGGAACCCTTCGGCCGCCAGCAGGTACGCGGTGATGAGACCGGACGGGCCGGACCCCACGATCGCGACCGGCGGACGGACCTCCAGCTCCCAGGGGTCCCGGACACCCGCGAACCGCGCGGCGACGCGACCTGGGTCGGCGAGCTTGTCCCACTCGGGCAGGAACCACTCGAGCTGGCCGATGGTCATGGCCTTCTTGTGGATGCACATGCCCTCGCACTGCAGCTCCTGAGGGCAGACCCGGCCGGTCACGTTCGGCAGCGGGTTGCACGACTCGAGCATCTCGAGCGCCTCGCGGAACTTGCCCTCGCCGATGAGCTCGAACATCGTCGGGATGTGGATCTGTACGGGACAGCCCCCCTGCGGCTCCTTCTGGCCGACCAGCAGCACGCCCAGCTCGCACGGCGCCTCGGCGCACTGCTTGTCGCGCAGCGCCTCGAGCCACACGAACAGCTCGATGTCACGACGCGTGTAGCCGAGGTCCATGTAGCCGAGGTAGCCCTTGTTGACCAGCTCGAAGTCCTGGGAGCGAGCCTCGGGATCACGGATGTACGGAGGGATCGCGTTGCCCGCCGGCCAGTTCTGGCTCAGGCCCGAGAACATCGGGTAGCGCTTCGACATGTGCCTGTCGAGGGCACGTACGAACATGCGCTTCTTGCCCACCGGCAGCCGCCACAGGAACCGCATCATGATGCGGCTGCTGTCGTCGTCGCGGCTCAGCACGTCCCAGACGGAGGCGATGAAGTGAGAGGTCAGCTCGTCCTGGCGGAACTCCCAGGCGACCGCCTCCATCCCGTCGGCGGTGAACAGCTCACGGAACGAGCGGGGGTCGGCGGTCAGGCGCCGCTCCAGCAGGCCCAGCTGGCTCGAGAACGCCTGGTCGTTCATTTGATGATCTCCGCATCGCACGTCGCCTTGACCCGGCTGATGCGCCCGGCCAGCTCCTCGGTGATCTCGAGACCGTCGAGTGCGTCCGGGATCATGCGGGCGACTGTCCGAGCTTCGCCGTCGATGAGGACGGTCGACTTCTCGAACAGCTGCGGCAGCTCCTGGTAGCAGGTCGCGCAGTCGTTGCACTTGGCGACGTCCTCCTCCTCGAGCCACACCGGCCGCTCGCCGGCGGTGACCGCTTCGGGCGCCTGTACGAGGTCCGCGCCAGGCGCCGCCCCGAACAGGCCGAGCTGCAAGGGGCCGCCGACGGGTGCGCCGCTCGACGTGGCCAGGTCGGCCATCGCCTGCGCGATCGTGTCGAGGCTCGTCTCGTGAGAGGACATGGCCTCGGCGTACCTGGCGCTCCACGCGTCGACCTCGGCCTTGTGCTGCGCAGACAGCACGGCCTCGGACTCGCCGGCCAGGAACTGCAGCGTGCGCCAGTTCTGCCGACGGTCCTCGACGAGCGCGACGATGGACGGGGAGCAGGCCATCTTCACGAGACGCTGCTGGCGGTCGGTCGTGTAGACGAACGGGGTGCGGGCCGCACGCTGACCCGGCGGCAGCTCGACGTACTCGTCGATCGGGATCGCGCCGTCCTCCTCATGGGCCGCGAGCCAGCGGAACTGCTTCGCGAACCGCTGCTCACCGATGGCGAAGTCGGCCGGTGTGTACGGCCGCTTCATGAGCTGCACCTGACCGCTGCTGTCGCGGTACGTGAGCGGCTTCGTCACCCACAGCCCGTGCGGCTCCCGGTTGCCGTCGATGCTGAACCGCTGCGACAGCGTCGTCCCCTTCCGGGGGTCGTGGATGAACAGGGGGCTCACCCGGCTGTCGACGGCGAGCTGGGACCGGGCGTTGGCCAGGTCCTCCGGCATGCCGTTCTCCGTGTCGCACGGGGTGTACACGACCATGAGCGCCGCGCCCTGGTCGAACCCGAGCATCTCTCCCGAGGCCCGGAGGTAGTGCGCGTGGTACGCGGTCGCGGTCGCGCAGACATACGTGTTCGGGTGGAACGCGGCGAGGAGCCCGAGCTCCTTGCGGCTCTCCTGCTTCCCGGCGTGCGACGAGCCGTACCTCGCGAGGTCGGCGTCCTGCCCGGAGTAGCTGGCCGTCGAGGCCTGCCCGCCGGTGTTCGAGTAGCCGCCTGTGTCCAGGACGAGCGACTTGATCGGCGTGCCGGAGGCGAGAACGCGTGACATCGCACCGAAGCCGATGTCGTACGCGGCGCCGTCCCCACTGATCGTCACGACCGCCGGGACGAGCGCACGCTCCGCCGGCGTGAAGTCACGCCATGTCACCGTCGCCAGCTTGGAGTCGTGGACACTCGGGTCGTACGCGCCATCGAGCTCGAGACGTGCGAGGCGCAGCGCCCGCACCTCCTCGACGAGTCCCGACACGAGCCCCTCGTAGATGCCCACGGCAAGCGGCTGGGCGTCCTGGAACAGTCCGTTGACCCACGGGTCGAGGTACGGGGAGAACGGCATGGTCGATGCGTACACG
Organism: Actinomycetota bacterium; assembly: GCA_016213595.1. Lineage (GTDB taxonomy): Bacteria > Actinomycetota > Actinomycetes > Propionibacteriales > Propionibacteriaceae > Fen-668. Next base: position 6,335 of record JACRAA010000145.1, read on the forward strand.
CTGGAGCAGCCCGTGGAGTTGGCGATGACAGTGGGCGCCGGACCGTTGCCGGTCGGCCCCGACTCGTACAGGTAGAGCCTCTTCTCGAGCTCGTCCGCGGCGCGGGCGATGCGCTGGCGTCGAGGGCTCTGCGGGGGCAGCGTGGCGACCAGCGCCGCCAGGCGCTCCTGCACCTCGTCCAGCTCTCGCATGTGGGCCTGCCGCCGGTCCTCGCCGATGCGGTGGGTCAGGGACGTGAACAGGTGGATCGCCGTGACCTCGCCGCAGCCACGGCACGCGCCGTGGCCACCGGTGATCGAGTAGTAGTCGTCGCGGGCGAGCAGGATCCGCTTGATGTCGCCACCCGGTGCGGTCGCGTCGACCGTCAGCCGCTTGGGCGTGTCCGGAAGCTGGGTGAGGCGCTCGAAGCGCCCCTCGAGCATCTCCAGCAGCTCCTCGTCCTGCTCCTGCGTCGTGAGCGCCTCGGGCCCGCAGACGTCGACGCACTGCATGCAGCCCGTGCACTTCCACGGGTCGATGACGACCGAGAACAGGGCGCCGTTCCCGGGTGTCCGCTTCTCCTCGGCGTCGAACAGGGGCCGCGTCCGCGACACCGGGAAGGCCGCGAGCGCCGCGACGATCTGGTCGAGCTCGGCGGTGGGCAGAGGCTCGTCGGCGAGGGCCGAGGCCGCCTGGGTGGCGACGGCGGCGAGGTCTTCGGCGACGGACGAGGCGAGGAAGACGCGACGGATCTCTTGGGACCAGGCCGGGACCAGGGCCAGCCAGGCTATGCGGCTCGACTCGACCAGTCCCGACGCATGGATGGCGGACTCCAGCAGCGCCGAGATCTCGTGACCCGTGTTCGGGATCGCGTTGTCCGGGCAGGCGATCGCGCACTCCATGCACGCGGTGCAGGCCGTCGGGTCGAAGAGCGGCACGGTCCGCCGGAAGATGCCCTTGTCCTTGGCCGCCGCGGTTCCGGCCGGCATGAACAGGCCGGTCCCGGGAATGACCGGCGCCTCGTCGATGACACCGTCACGGAACGGCTGGGCGACGATGTCCTCGTAGTACGAGGGGTCGAAGAGACCGCTCGTCCGAGCCGTCAGCACCGACGGCGACATGAGCGCGGAGAGCATGGGGCGGCGCTCCCGGACCGTGGCCGCCTCGACGGCCTCGAACTCGGGGTCGGTGTAGGTGACCAGCGTGGCGGCCTTCATGCCGTAGCGGATCACCTCCATGTTGGCGTCCACGACACGGTCACCGCGGCGGCCGAACTTCTTGGCCAGCTCGGCGCGCACCTCCGCCTCAGTCTCGGCCATGTCCCCGCTGTGCGCCACGGCGTCGACGTGCCCGAGGATCGCGCCGATGAAGGCGATGCCCATCATGCGCGTCTGCAGCTCCTGGGTCGGGGCGTGGCCCTTGGCGATGGAGAACGCGTCGAGGACGAAGAACTTGATGCCGCGCTCACGGATGGCTCGGCGGGCGAACGCGGGCAGCTCCCGCCAGATCTCCAGGGGTGTCCTGCTCGACTGCATGATCAGGGTGCCGCCGCTCACCAGGCCCTTGAGCGGGTTGGAGTGCGAGAAGACCTGGTGGTCCGGGGCGACGACGACCTCGACGTCCTCGAGCTCGGCGTTCGTGACGAGGACGGGCTCGGGCGACAGCGTGATGTAGTAGTTGGTGGCCGCCCCGGACTTCTCCGACCCGTACTTGGGTGCCGACTTCGAGTGCATGTGGAGCAACGAGCTCAGCAGGTCGGTGAGGAGCTTGCCCGTCGCCACGGTCCCGTAGCCGCCCACGGAGTGGAAGCGGATCCGCAGGGCGTCGTACGGCAGCACGCGGGGGTCCGGACCGGTCGTGAGCGCCATGAGCTCCGTCTCCGGGTACGCACGCCGCAGCTTGTCCTGCATCGCCGCGACAGCGGTCGTGGGGTTGGCGCTGAAGAACTGCGAGCCGAGGTAGACCAGCGGCGCCGGGTTGCCCTCGACCATGTTGGTGAAGCCCGCGACGATGTGGCGCGGCTGGACGTCGTGGCCACCGAGACCGAAGATCGCGGTCGTGAGGCGAGGGATCGAGGCCAGGGCCGGGACGCCGGCGTACAGCTCGCTGCCCGCCTCGCCGTTGGCCCGTGCGTGGAACAGCGCGCTGGTGACGAGGCGCGTGAGAGCGGTGTCGTCCGAACGCTCCAGGACGGTCACGGCCTTCGCGCCGCCGATGGCAGCCACGAGCTCCGCCTCGGGGAACGGCTGCAGCAGCTTCACGGACGCCACTCCGGCCTTGATGCCCTGTGTGCGCAGGTGGGCGAGCACCGCCCGTACGTCGTCCGTGATCGACCCCATGCCGACCATGACGTAGTCGGCGTCCTCGCACTGGTACGCCTGGACGGGTGCGTACTCGCGGGCGGTGAGGGTCGTGTACTCGGCCATCGCCTGCCGGACGATGCCGGGGACGGCGCTCGCGAAGTGCGTCCGGTGGTCGGCCGAGCCCGCCTGGAAGTCGGGCTGGTTCTGTACCGGCCCGGTAAGGCCGGGGTTGTGCGGGTCGACCAGCGCCGGTACGAGCTGGCGGGTGCCCTTCGGGAGGGCGTTGCGCCACTGGCGACGCCACTGCGCGCCAAGGCTGGTCGGCACCCGGGCGAGCGTCGTCGCGAGGAGGTCCTCGTCGCCGGCCTCGACGTCGTCGCCCTCGGCGTTCAGCTGGCCGCGAAGGGCGGTCAGGTCGTCCGGCTCGAACTCGGCGGCGTGGCGGTCGAGGAACCGCTCGAGCTGGAACAGGCGCCCCTTGGCGCCGAAGAGCAGCTCCTGCGCCACGGTCGGGCACGGGATCCGTCCGGCCGGGTCGCCGAGGTAGTCGCGCAGCAGCTCGGGCTCGGGCAGGAGCACCTCGCTCATCACGTGGCTCGTCGCGAAGCCGTCCATCGCGTTGGCGACGGGGACGAGCGACAGTGCCGACGCGCGGTAGGCGATCGCGGCGAGGTCAGCGGCCTCCTGGGGGTTCGAGCCGAACAGGACCGTGTAGCCGGTCGGGAGCAGGGCGTACACGTCGTCGTGCCCGGCCATGACGTTGAGCGAGTGCTTGGTGACCACGCGCGCGGCGACCTGCAGCACGAAGCCGCCGATCTTCTTCCCGACGGTGACGTAGTGGGACTCCAGGCCGTACAGGATGCCCTGGCTCGACGAG
>JACRAA010000010.1 GCA_016213595.1 Actinomycetota bacterium
GCCGACGACGTCCCGGATGCCGAGCTGGCCGCCCTCGTCGCCGCGCTGTGGCAGGTGCCGCGTGTCGAGCTGCTGGACTCCGAGGCGGAGGTCGTCGACTACCACGTGCCCTCGATCCTCACCGGCGCCCGCACCTGGGTCCGCGGTCACGCCGACGCCGGCGACGGCCCGCGGGCGTACGCACTGTTCGTGAAGCGCGTGCACAGCTGGCGCCACTCCCCCGCGTTCGCCTTCGTGCCGCCCGAGATCGGCGAGTGGGCGGCCACCTCCGTTCCGTGGCGGTCCGAGCCGCTGCTCTATGCCAGCGACCTGGCCGATCGTCTCCCCGACGGGCTCTCGATGCCGCGCGCGGTCCGCGTCGACGAGCGGGGCGACGACACCGCCACCATCTGGATGGACGCGGTGGAGGCGAGCCCCGAGCCCTGGGACACGGAGACGTACGTCGAGGCGGCCGGCCTGCTGGGGCGGATGAGCGGCAGCAGCCGGGTCGCCGAGCTGGCCGCGATCGACCCGCAGCCGTGGCACATCCAGTTCTTCGTCGTGGGTCGCATCGGGCACACCGTGCTGCCCGGCCTCTTCGACGACGCCACCTGGGAGCACGAGCTGGTCGTGCCGCACTTCGGCGACCTGCGCGACCCGCTGACGGGCGTGGCCAACCACCTCGACGCCCTCGCCGAGGAGTTCGCTGCGCTGCCGCACCGCGCCTCCCACGGCGACGCGTGCCCCAACAACCTGCTGCGCCACCCGTCGGGCGACGGCTTCACGCTCATCGACTTCGGCTTCTGGCGTCCACAGCCGGTCGGCTTCGACCTGTCCCAGCTCCTCGTGGGGGACATCCAGATCGGGCGGCGCGACGCCGCCGACCTGCCCGAGCTGGCCGAGGCCTGCCTGACGGCGTACGCCGAGGGGCTGGCCGCCGAGGGCGCCGAGGTGCCGGACGCGGTCCTGCGGCGCGGCCACGCCGTCAGCCTCATGCTCTTCAACGGCCTGCCGAGCCTGCCGCTCGAGCAGGTGGCCGAGGCCGAGCAGCTGGAGGCCGCCGGTGAGCTCACCGCGGAGCGGCTCGCCGCGATGCACGACTGGTCACTCCAGCGCTCCCGGATCGCGCGCTACGCCCTCGACGTCCTCGAGCGCACCGACCCCGCCTAGTTCTAGAACTGACGGACGCAGCGACCGGCGCCCACCAGAGGTGGACGCCGGTCGTGGTGCGGGTGGCGGAGGCTCAGATCTCGTCGTCCGCCTTGGTCTCGTCGGTGGTCTCGTCGGCGACCTCGGCGGTGTCGGCGGTCTCGTCGACGGGCTCGCCGATGGTGCCGTCGGGGCGCAGGTTCTTCAGCTCGACCACGTTGCCCGAGGCGTCCTTGACGGTCGCGGACTCCACGATCTGGGCCAGCGCCTTGCCGCGCATGATCTCCTGCACGAGCTCGGGGATGTGGTTGTGCTCGAACATGTGGTTGGCGAACTCCTGCGGGTCCTGCCCGGACTGCTGGGCACGACGCACGAGGTGCTCGGAGAGCTCGGCCTGGTCGATGCCGAACTCCTCCTTCTTCGCGATCTTGTCGAGGATGAACTGCGCGGCGACGGCGTCACGCACCCGGCGCTCGAGGTCGGCCTCGAACTCCTCGGTGGTCTGGCCCTCGTCCTCGAGGTACTTCTCCATCGAGACACCGGAGTAGGCGAGCTGCTGCTCGACGTTCTGGCGGCGGGCGTTGAGCTCGTCGGTGACCATCACCTCGGGGAGCGGGATCTCGACCTTCTCGAGGAGTGCCTCGAGGACGGCGTCGCGCGCCGCTGCGGCCTGCTCGAGGCGCTTGCCGCGGCCGAGGCGCTCGCGCACGTCGGCAGTGAGCTCATCGGAGGTGTCGAACTCGGAGGCGAGCTGCGCGAACTCGTCGTCGTACTCCGGCAGCTGCTGCTCCTGCACGGCCGTCACCTTGACGGTGACCTGCACGGTCTCGCCGACCAGGTCGCCACCGACGAGCTCGGAGTCGAAGGTCTTGTCGTCGCCGGCCGACAGGCCGACCAGCGCCTCGTCGAGGCCGTCGATCATGCCGCCGCGGCCGACCTTGTAGGACATGCCGGTGACCTCGCCGCCCTCGACGGCCTCGCCGTTCGCGGCCGCGAGGAGGTCGATCGTGACGAAGTCGCCCTCGGCGGCCGCACGCTCGACCGGGACGAGGGTGCCGAAGCGCTCACGCAGCGCCTCGACCTGCTCGTCGACGTCGGAGTCGGAGATCTCGATGTCCTCGACGGTGGCCTCGAGGCCCTCGTAGGACGGCAGCTCGAAGTCGGGCTTGACGTCGACCTCGGCGGTGAACTCGAGCGACTCGTTGTCCTCGAACTTGGTCACCTCGATCTCCGGCTGGGCCAGCGGCTCGAGGTCGTGCTCCTGGAGGGCGGCCATGTACTGCTGCGGGACGACGGCGTTGATCGCCTCGTCGAGCACGGGACCGCGACCGACCTGGCGGTCGATGACCGCCGGCGGCACCTTGCCACGGCGGAAGCCGGGGACGTTGATCTGCTTCGCGATCTTCTGGTACGCCGCGTCGAGGCTCGGCTTGAGCTCCTCGAAGGGCACCTCGACGGTCAGCTTGGCCCGGGTCGGGCTCAAGGTCTCGACGGCGCTCTTCACAAATGTCTCCTGGTGCTGGTCATGGGGATGGGCGCGCGCGCACGGGGGAAGGCGCGACCGCGAACCACGAGAGTCTATCGAGCGTGCACGCAGGGGCCGAATCAGTCGGGGCGACAGGACTCGAACCTGCGGTCTCCTGCTCCCAAAGCAGGCGCGCTAGCCACTACGCTACGCCCCGCCAAACCGGCCTCCGGGCCGCCAGTGCGGCGGCCCGACGGCCTGCTTGGAGCGGATGACGGGAATCGAACCCGCGTAGCCAGTTTGGAAGACTGGGGCTCTACCATTGAGCTACATCCGCGCGGGAGTCATGGTGCCACAGGTGCGCCTGTGGTCCCCCATCGGTCGGGGTGCCTCAGCGGCGGTGCA
>JACRAA010000139.1 GCA_016213595.1 Actinomycetota bacterium
ACGTTGTTGGCCCGCCCCCAGGGACGGAGCGAGGACGGTGAGGTACTCATCGAGTGGCTCCCGTCCAGCCTGTACGTTCGCGAGTCGACAGCGCCGCCTCCAGCCCACGTGGACGGTGACAAGAAGGCGTCCCCGACACTCGAGACCGTCAAGACCTGACGGTCCGCGTGCCGGTTGCATTGTCGAGGACGGTCAGTGCGTCTCGTACGGTCTCTGGGCGGCTGGCGCCCGAGATGACGCCGAGAGCCGGCGACACCGCGAGGACCTCGGCCAGCAGCGAGGCTGCCGGCGAGTGACGGTCGGTCATGAGGTCCGGCCTCAGCTGCGCGATCGGTGGCCCATCGGTCGCGAGAGGGGAGTACGCGAGGTACGGGATGGCCCGGGCCTCGCACTCCGCCACCACCTTGTCGCACTCCACGCGCGACACCGGCGCCCATTCGGTGCGGAGCGGGCTGTACTGGTTCTGCACCGCGGCGACGGGGGCGACCTCTACGGCACCGAGAAGCTGGTCCAGCCGTACGTTCGACAGGCCGACCTCGGCTATCTTCCCCTCGTCGCGCAACGCGGCGAGCTCTCCCACGCTCTCCGCGAGCGGTACGGACTCGTCGTCGGCCCGGTGCAGGAGGTACAGCCCGATCCGGTCGGACCGCAGCGCCCCCAGGCTGTCCTCGACGTCGCGTCGCAGCCGGGCAGGGGAGTTGTCGACCGCGAAACCGCCCTCGGCGGTACGGAAGTGGCCGCCCTTCGTCATGACGAGGACGTCGTCGAGCCCGTACAGCGCCTCGGAGAGCAGCATCTCGGCGTACAGCGGATCGCCCACGGGCGCGTAGACCCTGGCGGTGTCGAACGCCCTGATGCCGAGGTCGTACGCGAGCCGGATGGTGGCGACGTCGTCGGCACGCGAGCGCTCAGCCGCCCGCAGGCCCATCGTGGCTGTCCCGAGGACGATCGTTCCGCGCAGGTCCATGACGTTCGGCGTTGCCGTCACTCGCCCGTCTCGCCGTCGATCGCCTCACGGATCAGGTCGGCGTGGCCGTTGTGGCGAGCCCATTCCTCGATGAGGTGCAGGTACAGCGTCCGGATCGACCAGCGCTCCCCACGACGGTCGAAGGTGTCGTCCAGGTCGTACCGCCCGGCGACCTGGTCGACCGCGGGCCACTCGTCGAGAAGCTGCTGGTAGTCCTCGGCCGCATGACGAGGGTCGACGCTCGTCCACTCGTCATCATCGAGGTAGAGGTCGAGGACGTCGTCCCCCGCGACGCGGTGGCGCCACCAGTGGCGCTCCACCTGAGCCATGTGACGCACGATGCCGAGCAGAGTCATGGTCGAGGTGGGGATCGAGCGGCTCACCAGCTGGTCGCCGGTCAGTCCCGCCACCTTCCACAGCAGCGTCTGGCGGTGCCAGGTGATGAAGGCCTCGAGAGCTTCCCGCTCGGTCAGGACGAGCGGGAAGTCGTCTCGGGTCAGGTCAGGCGCGGTCCATGTCATGACCCCATCGTGGCGTACGTCCGGGAGTGCGGTCGTAGCCATCGCGCGTCCGCTGTTGAATTGAGTGAACCTCAAGGCCGTCCTGCTCGTGTTAAGGGGTAGACGCTTGTACGACGGGCAGGACGACGAACTGGAGGTTCCCCATGGCCAGGATTTCCCACATCTCGGGGCCAGGTTTCGTGACAGCGGCCAGGGCTCGCCGCTCGCCGGACGACCACCGCAAGGGCGAGGTCTCCGCGGCCGAGGTCGCCGGAAGGCGTAACGGGCCACCTCAGCGCCGTCGTGCCGGCTCGACCGCAAGCCGCTGGGTCCTGATCCTCGTCACGGTGGCAGGGCTGGCTGCCGACGCGTACTTCCACTGGCAGCTCGCACCGAGGTTCGACACCCTCATCGGAGCGGCGAGCCCTTACATCAGCCAGGGACAGCTGTTCCGTGTTGAAGCCGCTTCAGCCGTGGTCGCGATCCTCGTGCTGCTGCTGACCCGGAACCGTCTCGGGGCGCTGGTGGCGTTCCTGGTCGCCGCCGGCGGGCTGGCGGCGCTGCTGGTCTACGCCTTCGTCGACGTTGGCGGTTTCGGTCCCTTGCCCGACATGTACGACCCCACCTGGTACGCCGAGAAGACCGTCACGGCTGTGGCCGAAGCGGTCGCCGCCATCGCGGCACTCTGGCTGCTCCTGCTGAAGGTCCGGACCAACAGGTCCTAGAACATCACGGTGGATGCGCAGCATCATCTCCAGCTGTCGGGCCTCGCGACAATCCGGGGCGTGCGGCGAGCAGCCTGTTTCAGCTCGTCCGCCCCAACCTCACGGACGGCAACTAGCGTGAGCACCATGATCGAGGCCCGAAAGGCGAGTATCTGGAAGAACCGCTACGACATCTTCTCGGACGGAAGGCAGCTAGCCACCTGGGATGGGTCGTCCTGGAAGGGAGGCGGCACCTTCGAGCTGGACGGGCAGCGCTACGAGGTGCGGCCGAACATGTGGGGCAGCAGGTACGGAATGGTCAACCAGTACGGCACACGGCTCGCGTCGGCAGACCATGTCGGGCGCAAGAAGTGGACGGTGGAGGCGGACGGTCGAACGTACGAGTTCCGCCGGGCCTCACCCTGGCGTTATGAGGAGGAGCTGTACTCCGGGGGGCTGCGGGTGGGCTCCGTGAAGCGGAACAGCATCTGGCGCGGCGACGCCACGGCGGACCTGCCCGGTCTACCTCGCTCAGTCGAGGTCTTCGTCCTCGCCGTCGCGCTCAGCGCGTGGGACTCCCAGCTGGACGCTGTCGTTGCCGGGTGAGCCCGGCCGTACCCGAGGGCGCCCACGTGCTGAGGCTGGTCGGACGACCGCAGCTATCGTGAGGTGGATGAGGGATGACGAGCCCGTGGTCCTGACGCGACGCCGCCTGAGCATCGACTCGCACGCAGTCGACGTCCGCAGCAGCCCCCGTCATGACGGAAGGCCGGTGGTCATGGTCCATGGCATCGGTGTCTCCGGCGACTACTTCCTGCCCTTCGCGTGCGTGCTGGCCCGGATGCGCGAGGTCCACCTGCTGGATCTGCCCGGCTACGGCACGACACCCAAGCCGCCGCGGCCGCTGTCCGTGCCGGAGCTCGCGGACGTCGCGGCACGGTCGGTCGCGAGGCTCGGGCTGGTCGACCCGATCCTGGTCGGGCAGTCGATGGGCTGCCAGGTTGTCGTCGACGCGATCGCCTCGAGACCGGCGCTGGCGGCCGCGTACATCCTGATCGGGCCCACCGTCGACCCGGATGCCCGCAGCCTGGTTCGGCTGACGGCCCGTATGGCCAGGAACGTGACGCGCGAGACGGCCGCGAACAACCTCGTCGTGCTCCACGACGTGGGCCGGATGGGCCTCATGCGCTTCCTGCGCACCAGCCGATTCATGCTCGCCGACAGGATCGAGGAGAACATCGCCGGCTGTACGGTGCCAGGCATGGTCGTCCGCGGTGCCCGTGATCCCATCGCGCCGGCAGGGTGGGTACGACGCCTCGCCGCCCTGGCTCCGGAGGCCGCCTTCGCCGAGGTTCCCGGCGCCGCCCACAACGTCCAGTACACCCATCCCGACGAGCTCGCGACGACATGCGCTCCGTTCCTTTCGCGGTTCGCGACAGCCTGAACGTCCGGGCGCGCGACTACGCGTACGCGCTGCGGCTGTTGAGTTCGAGGCGCGCGCTGGCGTCCGGAGCGGCGGCCCTCAGGCACCCTCGCGATGGGAAGCCCTCCATCGTGCTCATCCCCGGCGTCCACGAGAGGTGGACGTTCATGCGACCCGTCGCCGACTTCCTCCACGGGCACGGCTACGACGTGCACGCCGTCGAGACGATGCGCTACAACACGGGGTCGATCGAAGCGATGGCCGCCCTGGTCGACGCCCATATCGAGGCGGAGGGCATCGACCGCTGCGTGCTCGTGGCGCACAGCAAGGGCGGGCTCATCGGCAAGCAGCTTCTCGTGAACCACGACCCCGCGACCACGATCCGCGGGCTGGTCGCGCTGCAGACGCCCTTCAACGGCTCAAGCCTGGCACGCCTGCTGCCACTGCCCACGCTGCGGATGTTCCGTCCGGAGTCGCGGGAGCTGGCCGAGCTCATGGCTGCTGCCCATGTCAACCGCCTGGTCGTCTCGATCTTCGGCAGCTTCGACCCGCACATCCCCGGCGGCAGCTATCTCCAGGGTGGTCGGAATGTCCGGCTGGAGACCCAGGGCCACTTCCTGCCGCTGG
>JACRAA010000140.1 GCA_016213595.1 Actinomycetota bacterium
AAGACGTCGGTGCCGTCGCACACGCCACCGCAGGCCCCTTCGCCCTGGCACGGCTCCCGGGCGCCGCGCGGCGCGCCGGCGACGAGGACGCACGTGCCGGCCGTCTCCGGCTGGTGCTCGACCGGGCTGTGGACGAAGGGGAAGCCGGGGTCCGAGGTGAGCAGCCGCCACTGGACGGACACCTCACCGCGCGCCGGCACCTCGAGGTCCCAGGTCGCGTGGATGCGGTCGGTCGCGACCTGGACGAACGAGCCCGGCGCGACCAGGCACGCCTCCCCGGCCTGACCGAACCGCCAGGTGTACGTCCCGTCATCATGCGGGGCGGGCACTGGCCGCTGCTCGGAGCCGAGGCTGGCCCGGACAGCCGACATGGGCGCCGAGTCGGGGGCCACGACCAGCGTGAGGGGTACGCGGAGGTCGTGGGGGGCCGTGCTGCGAACGACGACGCGCTCGTACAGCCCTTTCGAGGTCAGCGTGCGCTCGCGGCGACAGACGACGGCCGGGTCCGCGCCGAGCTCCGGCGTGCGCCACACCGTGTCGAAGCGGGCCGTCCCGCCTCCCGGCTCGACCGTGCCGATGTGCTCGTTGGTGGGGCCGTCGGCAGTGAGCGTGACGGTGGAGGCGACCCGTACGTCGGCGCAGTACACCCCCTGGACCGGCGACTCGACGATCTGTCCGTCGCGTCGGGACCAGCACTGTTGAGGAGCGGCCAGGACCACGCTCAGCTCGTGCAGGTAGGGCTGCTCCATCGGGTCCCCCTCCGGTTCCAAGGTCCCGTTCACGCTACCGCTCGCCTCGACCACCTATCAGGGAAGCCGACACATCGCCGGACGGATCGTGAGACGGCATTTGACAACGTCTGCGTTGCATTATTCAATTTGAGCCGAGGTAAGGCTAACCTAACTTGAGGAGATGTCGTGGTCGGGAACCTGCTGATCGGCCTGCGTGAGGGTCTGGAGGCGGCCCTCGTCGTCAGCGTGCTCATCGCGTACCTGGTCAAGTCCGGTCGCCGTCGGCACGTGCCGTTCGTCTGGCTCGGCACCGCGATCGCGGCTCTCGTCTCGCTCGGTTTCGGTGCCGCCCTGACGTTCGGCCCGCGTGGGCTCACGGACGAGATGCAGGACTCGATCGCCGGGTTCCTCTCGATCCTCGCGGTCGCGCTCGTGACCTGGATGATCTTCTGGATGGCCAAGGCGTCGCGCGGCCTCGTCACCCAGCTTCGGGGCCAGGTCGACTCGAGCGACGCCAAGCCCTGGTCGCTGGTTCTCATCGCCGCGCTCGCCGTAGGGCGGGAAGGGCTGGAGACAGCCTTGTTCCTGTGGGCCGCCACGCGGTCCGCCGTCCAGGTCGGGACCCCCACCGCCGAGCCCCTCATCGGAGCACTCACCGGCCTGGTCCTCGCGATCGGGCTCGGGTACGCGATCTACGCCGGCGCTGTCCGGCTCAACCTCACGAAGTTCTTCACGGTCACGGGTGGCGCCCTGATCGTCATCGCCGCCGGGGTCCTCGCGTACGGCTTCCACGACCTGCAGGAGGGTGATGTCCTGCCGGGCGAGCACCTCCTCGCCTACGACGTCTCGGCCACCATCCCGCCGGACAGCCTCGTCGGCACGCTCGTCAAGGGGATCTTCAACCTGTCGCCGTCGGCGACGGTGCTGGAGGTGGCCGTGTGGCTCGTGTACGTGGTGGTCGTCGGGGCGCTCTTCATCCGCTCCGTCCGCCGCGGCGTCCCCAAGCCGGCCTCCAACCCGCAGCTCGTCAGGAACTGACGACCTCCGGGGACGCCCGCGTCCTCTGGGCGCGTCCCCTCCGCTCCGCCCGCCGCTTGGCCCGCCCGGTGCCCACTCGCCGGCCGACTTCCCCACCTCGCACCCCCTGCCGGATCGTCACACCCCCTCCAGGGGGTGCGACGTCATGCAGGGGGTGCGACGTTGTGCTGCGGGGAGGGGGGCCGCCTCCGAGAGGACCTGTACGTGTTCGCGAGAGGACCTGTACGCGTTCGCGAGAGGACCTGTACGTGTTCACGAGAGGACCTGTACGGAGTCAGCCCCCGAAGCGGACGAGGAGGACGCCTCCCAGGACGAGTACGGCGCCGAGCAGGCGCTGGACGCTCAGGTGGCGTCGCGGGAACCCGAACGCGCCGACGTGGTCCAGCACCAGGCCGCCCGTCACCTGTCCCAGCAGCGCGGCGCTGATCGCCAGCGACGTGCCGAGGATCGGCGTCACGTAGGCGATCGAGAACACGAAGCCCGCACCGATGAGGCCGCCCGAGAGGCCCCACCAGGGCAGCCGCCCCTCGTGGCGCGGCCGCTTGCGCGCGACGAGGTTGACGAGGACCAGACCGACCAGCCCCACGGCGAACGACACGAGCGCCGCCGCCAGCGGGGAGCCCATGACCGTGCCGAGCCTGCCGTTGACGGTCGCTTGGACAGCTCCCAGCACGCCCGCCCCGATGCCGGCCGCCCACAGGACCACCACGGCCCAGGACCGGCCGGAGCCGGCGGGCGCAGAGCGGTGTGGCAGGTTGACGAGCGCGGCACCGGCGGCGACGAGCACCACCCCCACGACCCGTCCGATGGTGAGCGGCCGCGCCGCCGTACCGAACGCTCCGATGGTGTCGATGGCCAGCCCGCCGACCACCTGCCCGAAGAGCGGGAGGATCACCGTTGCCGAGGCACCGATCCGCGGCAGCAGCACCATGTTCATCGTCAGGAAGATGAGCCCGCACAGGCCTCCGACCCAGATCCACCAGGGCTGGGACGCGGCTGTCGCTGCTAGTGGGAGTGGGGTTCGGGTGAGGACGAGCACGAGGGCGAGCCCGACCGTACCGATACCGAAGGACACGAGCGAGGCCAGGAGCGTCGCGCGCAGGTGCCGGGCGAGGCGACTGTTGACGCCGGTCTGCACGGGGATGACGGCTCCGACGAGGACGGCGAGCACCACAGCCACTATCGCCACGTGTTCTCCTTGTCGTCGGCGCCCTCACCCTACGGTGGTGGGCCGACGGCTCAGCGCGCGAGCCGTACGGGGATGCGTCGCGTCCCGAAGTGGCTCGGCGCGGCGTCGAAGCGTCCCGGCAGCCTCGTACCGCAGTCCGGGCAGGTTCCCTCGCGTGTGACCCGGTACCGCAGCAGGTCGTACTGGTCACGCTCGATGAGGGCGCCGCCACAGCCGGAGCAGTACGTGACCTCGCCGGCCCGGTTGGCGATGTTGCCGGTGTACACGTGGTGGAGGCCCTCCTCGAGGAGGATGTCCCGCGCGCGCCGAAGCGTGGCCGGCGGCGTGGGCGGCACGTCCCGCATGCGCCAGTCGGGGTGGAAGGCCGTGACGTGGTGGGGCACGTCCGGCCCGAGCTCCGAGCGGACCCAGCGGCCCATCGCGTGCAGCTCCTCGTCGGAGTCGTTGTGCCCCGGGATGAGCAGGGTTGTGATCTCGACCCACACGTCGGTCTCCGCGACGAGGTACGTCAGCGTGTCGAGCACGGGCCGCAGCCGGGCTCCGGTGATCCGTGCGTAGAAGTCGTCGCTGAAGCCCTTGAGGTCCACGTTCGCCGCATCCATGACCGAGAAGAGGTCCCGGCGAGCCTCGGGCTGCACGTATCCGGCGGTCACCGCGACCGACGCGACCCCGACCTCACGGCAGGCGAGCGCGGTGTCCATGGCGTACTCGGCGAAGATCACCGGGTCGTTGTACGTGAAGGCGACACTCCGGCAGCCGAGGTCGACAGCCCTTTCCGCGATCACCTCGGGCGACGCCTGGTCCATGAGCCGGTCCATCTCCCGGGCCTTCGACATGTCCCAGTTCTGGCAGAACTTGCAGCCCAGGTTGCAGCCGGCGGTTCCGAACGACAGGACCGACGTGCCGGGGTGGAAGTGGGCGAGGGGCTTCTTCTCGATGGGGTCGATGCAGAAGCCCGACGAGCGCCCGTACGTCGTGAGAACCATCTCGTCGCCCTCTCGGGCTCGGACGAAGCAGAAACCCCGCTGTCCGTCTTTGAGACGGCACTCGCGAGGGCAGAGGTCGCACTGGATGCGGCCGTCGTCGAGGCTGTGCCACCAGCGTGCGTTGTTCATGTCTCCTCGAAAGCCTTGACGGTGTAGCGCGAGAGCCGGACGTGCTCATCCCACCAGCCGGGCGGCAGGCCGGCCTTGCGGACGAGGTGCTCCAGGAACGCCTCGGGATCGGACAGCGAGTCCCAGACCTGGGGGAGGAACGTGCTGCGGTGGGTTCCGAACTCGAGGATGAGCCCGTCCACGCCCGGTCGTAGCCGCGAGGCGGCGTCCGTGCGGCTCGTGCAGGGGTACGTCTCCGGTGTCGACAGCACGGACACCTCGAGGTGGGTGACGGGCAGCTCATCCAGGTCCAGCGGCGGGAAGCGGGGGTCGTGGAGGGCGGCGTTCACCGCGTTCGCCGCGACGTCGTCGCGCAGGGGGCGGTGGGCGACGAGACTGCCGACGCAGCCCCGCAAGGCACCGGACTGGGTGAGGGTGACGAACGAGGCGCCGGGAGCGTCGAGCCAGGGATGCGGGTTCCGGCCCTCCCGGTTCTCAGCGTCTCCCGTTTCCGCCTCGGACGGCTCACCGGGGCAGGTGTTCTCGGCACCGAGCCGCGTCGAGATGGCCTGGCGGGCGATCCCGCACAGCACGGGCCCGGCCCTCAGTGGCAGCTCAGGCATACGACCTCCTCAGTCGGAAGGCGGCGTAGCCGACGACGCTGTCTCGGGTGCCGGCGGTGTCCCCGGAGCTGCACGCGGACAGCAGCTCGGGTGTCCACCTGCGGCGCTGCGCCGCGACGAGTGCGCCGTTGAGCGGGTACGCACCGCAGGCGCGGTCGGGGGGGATCGTCCGGTCGAGGGCGATGACGCGTTCGATGGTGTCCGCATCGAGGACGGCCGCGTCTGCGTACGGGTGGTAGTGGCTCAGGTCGGTCGATACGACGAGCGCTGTGCCGGGCACGCCGAGGGCGAGGTCGATCGCGTCGGCAACCGTGGTCGGGTCGGCGGCGCCGACCGCGACGGGCACGACGGGCACATCGGGTGCCACGACCTGGAGGAACGGCAACTGGACCTCGAGCGAGTGCTCCTGCGCGTGGACGTCCGGCCGTACCGACATGGCGGGTGACTCGTGCAGCGCGGCGACGAGCTCAGGGTCGGCGGGGACGATGCCCAAGGGCGTCTCGAAGGCGTCGGCGCCTGAGAGGGCGAGACCCGCGACGTACACGCGGTGGGTCGGCCCGATCAGCAGGATCCGCTCGGGCGGGTCCGCGCGCAGCGCCACGTACCCGAAGGCTGCGGTTGAGCCCGAGTAGATGTAGCCGGCGTGGGGGACGATGTAGCCGGCCGCTGGTCCCGGATCCGGGTTCGCTTCGTCCAGGAGCTCCACCAGCATCTGCCGGAGCTGCGCTGGATGAGCTGGGTAGAACTGCCCGGCGACGGCAGGAGGCCGTACGGTCATGAGCCCCAATCTACGCCGGGCTCAACCCCCCGACAGGCGCCGCCGTACCCACGCCTGACCGCTCATCCCGAGACGAGCGCGGCCACCTCGAGGAGACCTGCGGCCTGGTCGGCGGGGCTCTGCACGGTGGGGCCGAGGTTGACCTTGAGCCCGAGGATGCCGTCGTACGGCTCGGCCGCTCGGCGTGCCTCGGCGACGAGCGCCGGAGTCAGCAGGCTGCCCGCCGGAGCCCCCGAGCACCCGGACGGCGCGAGGTGGACGTCGCGCCACGCCTCGCCGAGGTCGGTCGCGACGTCGGCGACGGACGAGAACATGAGCGCCCCGAGAAGTCCTCGGCCGGCAGCTGAGCGCACGTGCTCCGTCGCCGTGGTCACCTCCCGGGTCTCGATCACGCTCCTCGCCCAGTTCACGCCTGCCGTGACCGGGGTGACGGACGAGAGCGAGGAGATGACGTCCAGCTCGTCGGCGAGGGAGAGGAAGCCCTTCTCCGGGCGGTGTCGGGTGGACCAGGCGTCGCAGTGCTCGACGACGAGGCGAGCCCCGTTCCAGTCCCAGGATGCGACTTCGGCGAGCGTCTCGGCGAAGGCGGCCGGCGTCCCGGTGCGGGCCGGCGCCGACTGAAGCGCGACGGCCGCCACGTCCGTACGGCGGGAGACCACGTCGCGTACAGCCTTGAGGAGGGCTATGGCCGCCGCCCGTCCAGCGTGGTCGGGCGACGCTGGACCCCACGCCGGGTCAGCCGTGATCGACGACATCGTGGCGGGCATGAGCGTGATGACGTGCTGCCAGGCGGACGGGACCGCGACCGGCGGCAGGGCGACCTCGCCGTCGACGAAAGGCAGTTCAAGGCCGGCGACGAGCGGAGACGCGGCGAGGAGCGTGACGACCGCCGCGGCCGACGGCGAAGCCGGGGGGCCGTACGTGGGGTAGGCGCCGATGTGGACGGTCACAGCGTGGGGGAGGCAGACCGGAACGTCGCGGCGATCGCCTGGTCGACCCAGCGTCGCAGCTGCGGAAGCTGCATGGCACCCGTGTGCCGTGCGATCTCCTCGCCCTGCCACAGCAGCAGGAGTGTGGGGATGAGGCGCGCCTCGTGCTTCGACTGCACCCGCCGGGCGTCCTCGACGTTGACCCTGACGAGCTTCACCCTGCCGGCGCGCTCGGCGACGACCCGCTCGAGCAGCGGCCCGACGAGTCGGCTCGGCTGTGCCCAGCCGGCCCACAGCTCGACGCACACCACGACCTTGGTCGAGTCGGCGATCGCCAGGTAGTCAGCGTCCACCGCCTCGGTGATCCAGGGCAGGAAGCCATGGCACTGAGCGCAGCGCGGAGCGTCGTCGGCCACGAAAGGCACCTGGTTCTTGGTCCTGCAGGTGGCGCAGGTCACGGTTGCCGCGTCCATCTCACTCCTCGAAGCCGTCGAGGTCACGTTATCCCGTCCGGGTGGCGTGGTCCGTCCTGGTCCGCGCGCGTCGCCTCGGGGAGGAGATCGGCGAGGCGTCGGGTCGCACGGTCAGCTGAAGTCGCCCTGGTGGACGGTGACGAACAGGGCGAGCTGCGGGTCGACCCAGTCCGGCATGCTGCTGAAGCCGCGGCCGACCTTGCAGTAGAGCTCGTACATGTCGGTCGAGCGACCGTCGACGAACTCGATGGGCTCGCTGTACTCGTCGGCGCCGGGGTAGCGCTGCGAGACGACGTACTCGGCGCCCTCTCGGCGGAGGATGAACGTGCTGCAGTTGTACTCGATGGTCGCCAGCACCCGCTCCTCGCCGAAACGGACGTCGGTGATGGGCGATGCGCCGCGGAGCGGGACCTGCTTGGGCGGCAGCCACTGGACGCCGGGGAGGTTCGCCATCCACCACGTGTGGGCGTCCGCCGAGAGGTTGTTCCACGGGATCGTCCGGGTGCGCAGGAAGGCGAGCGACGACTCCATGAGGTAGTCGGTGTCGGGGATGTCGAACCAGCCGACGATCTCCGCGACCAGCCGGATGGCGCCGTACTCGACCCATCCGCCGACGGGCTCGGCGACGACGCGGAGCTCGTGGACGAACCGTACGGGGTCGGCCTTGGCGAAGGCCTCGAGGTCGGCGCACAGGTCGAGGGCACGCTGCTCGGCGGCCGGCAGTGCCTCCGTACGACGGATCCAGAACCGGCCGAAGAAGTCGAGGTCCTTCACGATCGTGCGGGGAAGCGCCTTGAGGTCGCGGCCGACACCGAAGCGGCTGCTGTTCGCGTCGTCCATCGTCGCCGTGCTCCCTCGGAGCCAGCTGAAGATGCCCACGTGTCCCTTCCCCATGGCGCTCCCATTGAGGCCACCTACCAGACCCTAGGGAGCGCCTCGTGACGCGGTAGGAAAGATGACAAGGTCCACATGAAGGTTCGCGAGGCCGGGGTCCGAGTTCCGCGGCCTTGACGCCATGGCCCGCCGCTCCGCTTGCCGGTGTACGGCAGACTATGGTGCGGCAAGGAGGTTCCCATGACGAACCCGCTCGAAAGCATCCAACCGAGCCTGCGGTACCTGCGCGAGCAGCGCGAGCTCGAGAAGGTGTTCGTCGTCGACAACCCGGAGGGCGCCGACGGGCTCGGCCGCGTCGACCTCGGCTCCGGCCACATCAAGATCCCGGTGCGCAAGCCGATCGAGAAGCCGCCGGTCAGCGACGAGTAGCCGGCCGATCCCCTCAACGGGCTGGTCGTACGGGCTGCAGCGGGCCGTGCGGGTCGGTCAGCCCGCGGCGAGGTCGGCGACGTGCGCCATGTGGAGCGGTGAGGTCTGCCAGGCCAGGCCTGCCCCCGACTGGTCCACCTCGATCACGAGCACGTGCGGCGTGTCGGTGAAGCACAGCCTGAGGCGTGCGACGCCGCGGCTCGAGACGCCTGCCGCGAGCGCTACGGGCACCTCGGCGCCGCCCGTACGGATCGCCTGGCGTCGCCAGGGCCCGCGGCTGGTCAGCGACACCGGCTCGCCCTCGAGCGCGAACGAGACCGAGAAGACATCCCCGTCCCGCCGCACCTCGAGGTCGGCGACGTCCGGAAGGTGCAGCTGCTCCGCACCGACGGCGAGCGCCGGCCGGACCGGTACCGGGCCAGAGTGGCTCCAGGCCCCCTGCGTGCCGGAGTCCTTGGGCCTGCGGAGCGACAGCGCGGCGAGACGCTCGGCTCTCCCGGGACCGCCGGTCTCGCTGAGGTGCGGTCGCGCGCCGGGCCGGAGGTGCGGCACGAGGTGCTGCCAGACGAGGTCGAGCACCGGCTGCGAGGTGACTCCCTGGGCCGAGGTGATCGCGATGACGGTCTCCGTGTCGGGCAGCACGAGGGCGTACTGGCCGTACGCACCGTCGAGGCGGAAGCCCTCGCGACTCAGCCAGACCTGGTAGCCGTACCCGAAGTTCCACTCGGGGTTGGGCTCCTGCGTCGCGACGTGCCGTGTGGCGGCCAGCTCCACCCACCCCGTCGGCAGCACCTAGCGTCCCTGCCAGCGCCCGCCGGAGGCGTAGACCTGGCCGATGGCGGCCAGGGCCCGGGTCGTGAGGTGAGCGCCGGTGAAGCCGTACTCGCTGCCCCGCGCATCGGTGTCCCAGGTGAGGTCGATCCCCAGCGGCTCGAGCAGCCGGGGCCGGAGGTAGTCGACGAGCGAGCTGCCCGTCACGGTACGAACGACCTCGCCCACCGCCCAGCTCGCCCCGTTGTTGTAGACGTGCCGCGACCCCACCGGGGTCTGCGGCTCGACGGCCCAGAACGAGTCCGCGACGCCCGTACGGATGTCGGACGCGAAGTCGAGGGTGTCGGCATCGTGCCCGGTCGTCATGGACAGGAGGTGATGGAACGTCAGCTCCCGGCGCCGCCCCTCCACGGGGAACGGCATGTCGATGAGGTCGACGACCTTGTCGTCGAGGTGGACCAGCCCCTCCGCGAGGGCGAAGGCGGCCGCGGTGGCCATGACCGTCTTGCTCACCGAGTAGACGAGCTGGCGGTCGTCGGCCCGGTACGGGTCCCAGTACGCCTCCCACAGGATGCCGTCCGGGTTGCGGACGACGATCGAGTGGAGCGCGACCTGCGGGTCGGCCGCGGCGGCGTCGATGAGGGCGAGAACAGGATCAGTCACGGGCACGACACTAGCCACGACACTCGTGACGATGAGTCTCCGGTCCTGCCGCACCGGCCGTGGGCGACCGTACGATGCGAGAGTGGCAGAGCCGAGGCGGGTCGCGATCATCGGGGCGGGTCCGTCCGGCATCTTCGCGGCGCAGGCCCTTCTCAACCACCCCGGCATCCAGATCGACCTGTTCGACCGGCTGCCGACGCCGTACGGACTGCTCCGCTACGGCGTCGCTCCGGATCACACGTCGATCAAGGGCATGGGCGTCGCGCTGGCCCGGGTGTTCGACTCGCCGGACGTACGGTTCCTCGGCAACGTGGAGCTCGGGCGGGACGTGACGCGCGAGGAGCTGCTCGGTGCGTACGACGCGGTGATCTATGCGGCCGGCGCGGCCGAGGACGCGGAGATGGCGGTTCCCGGCGAGAACCTGCCCGGCAGCCAGTCGGCCCGGTCGTTCGTTGCCTGGTACTCGGGTCACCCCGACGCCGTCCCGTTCCGGCTCACGGGAGTGCGGTCGGTCGTCACTGTCGGCGTCGGCAACGTCGCGGTGGACGTGTCCCGCATCCTGTGCAAGAGCGTGGCCGAGCTCACCCCGACCGACATGCCCGATGCGGTGCTCAACGAGCTGCGGGGGCACGAGGTCCGGGACGTCTGGGTCGTGGGCCGACGGGGGCCGGAGCACGCGTCGTTCACGACCACCGAGCTCCGCGAGCTGCTGACGCTGCCCGAGGTCCAGCCGGTCGTGCACGACGATCTCGACGGGCTCGACGTCACGACGCTCGACCGGCGGCCGCGTGCCAACATAGAGGCGATGCGCGCCGCGAAGCAGCGCGACGTACCGGACGCCTCCATGCGGCTGCACCTGCTGTTCTGGCACCGGCCCGTCGAGATCCGGGGCAACCGTCGCGTCTCAGGCATCACCCTCGAGCGGACAGCCCTCGACGCCGACGGGCGGCTCATCGGCACGGGCGAGGACCGCACCGTGGAGTGCGAGCTCGTGCTGCGGGCGATCGGGTACCGCGCCACGCCACTCCCGGGAGTGCCTTTCGACGAGGCTCGGGGCGTCATCCCCAACCGCTCGGGACGCGTGGTGAACGCCTGCGGCGAGGTGGCGCCTCGCGAGTACGCCGTCGGGTGGATCAAGCGCGGACCGACCGGCGTGATCGGTACGAACAAGTCGGACGCCGCTGAGACGGTCGCAGCGCTCGCCGAGGACCTGGAGGACGAGGAGATGTCGCGCCCCGGGTGGGGCGACACTGCTCCGCTCGAGGCCGTCGACGAGCTGTTGCGGCGCAAGGGGCTGACCCCGACCTCGTACGCCGACTGGATGCGGATCGACGCCGCCGAGACGGCGCTCGGAGGGCGGTACGGCCGGGCGCGCACCAAGATCGCGACCTGGGACGAGCTCCTGGACATCGCACGAGGCCCGGGGTCGGTGTCGTCACGCCGAGGTGGCGGTGGAGCACAGGGTGGACAACACGGGGGAGTAGACGGTGGAGTGCACGGTGGACAACCCGGTGGATGACCTGTTCGCAACCTGTGGGCAGAATTGCGGCTGAGCGTGCCCGGCTGTGTACAGAAGAAAATGCGAAGAAGAATGTTCAGAATGGCTTGACGACGGGTGCGCCGGGCGATAGAAATTACCCATCGCAAGGCCGCAAGGAAATGCGATGAAGGATCTGACGAAGTGCTCTGTACGGCGGGTTCGCCCGTCGCGCCGCTCGATGGCGGGCCGTGGGGGCATGGAGTTGGATGCTTCGACCGCGAAGCCATCATCCGGTCACTGGAAGGGCCCGTCGAACGACTCATACTCGCTCGCGGGCCCTTTCGCATGCACGGGTTTCGGCGGCGAGCAGCACTGGACCAGCTGGAACGCCAGGCTCTCACGTCCACCCCGTTGCTGTGCACAAGTCTGTTAACAAGCGGTGCAGAAGTGGTGGACAACCTGCTCTTGTCGGTGAATAAACAGGGACCATAATTCCAGGGGTGTAGTTCTGGAGAACCTCTTGCGCGACAAGTGGCGCCGGGCATATAAATCTCTTACGCGATTCCGCAAGGAAAAGCGGGGCAACACGAAGGATTGATCGGCGCCTGAGGACTTCGGTCCGAGGAAGTTCGCACGGTGGGTGCGGTGCCGCTCAGGACGTCGAGTTGTCGGTCCGGCGACCACCGCGCTGACCAAACAGAAGGGCCCACGAACGACTCATACTCGCTCGCGGGCCCTTCGCCTGTGTCGGGGTGCTGGCCTCCTCCAGAGGCCGCCGGGCCCAGCGGCTCACCTCGGCTGCTTCCAGGAGATTTGCATGCGGCCCCACGCCGGCGAGCGAGGGTTCCTAGACTCGATCGTGACGAGATCGGAGCCGTAATGACCACACAGCCGCAGTTCGAACAAGCCCCCCAGCACACCGCCCCGCCGACAGTGGGAGAAGCGGGCTACCGTGCGCCCCTCGCAGACGAGCTGGGCTACCAGCTTCCTGACCCCTCGTATGCCGGCCAGGATCTCCAGGTCACCGAGCCCGCCCTCCCCAAGGCTGTACCCGTAGGCCACAGCGGCGTCCGCGTCACCGTCGAGGAGCGAGCTGCGTGGTCGATGCCCGGCGGGGCGGCACTGATCGTCCTGCTCATCCTCGGGCTCGTCGCAGTCGGCCTGGGCGTCCTCGGGGCTGTCATCAGCGCGACGGCCCTCACCGTGCTGGGCGTGGTGCTCTTCGTGGCCATGTACTTCGGGCTCACGTCGCTGACCGTCATCCAGCCAGGCGAGACCAAGGTCCTCCAGTTCCTCGGTGGATACGTCGGGACCATCCGCAAGGCCGGGCTCCAGCTGACGACGCCCTTCACCACGAAGCGCCGGGTGTCGGTGAAGGTCAACAACTTCGAGACCCACGAGCTCAAGGTCAACGACTCCGCGGGCAACCCCGTGAACATCGCCGCGATCATCGTCTGGCAGGTCTCCGACACGGCCAAGGCGACGTTCGCCGTTGAGAACTCCCAGCACTTCGTCGAGGTGCAGGCTGAGGCTGCGCTCCGGCATGTCGCGTCCACCCACCCGTACGACAATGCCGACCCGGGCGAGGAGAGCCTCCGGGGGTCGACGGAGCTCGTCGCCGCTGAGCTCGCCCAGGAGGTCGCGGCCCGTGTCGCGATCGCCGGCATCGAGATCGTGGAGGC
>JACRAA010000141.1 GCA_016213595.1 Actinomycetota bacterium
ATCCCGGCTACCCCTCGTTGCGGCGCGTACCGCCCCGGCTGGGCTCCTCTGTCATGCCCCTGGCCACTGACGAGTCAGGCCTCATCTGTGACGACCTGCCCAGTGGGTCCGACGCCCCGCACGTGGTCGTCGTCACTCCGAGCCACCAGTACCCGCTCGGTGGCTCGCTGCCGGTCACGCGCCGCCAGGCGCTGCTCGACTGGGCCCGCCAGGAGCACGTGGTGGTCGTCGAGGACGACTACGACTCGGAGCTGCGCTACACCTCTGCGCCGCTCCCGGCGCTCGCAGCGCTCGACGACCCCGAGGACGGCTGTGTCGTGACGCTCGGGACGTTCGCGAAGACACTCGGGCCCGGCCTCGGCGTCGGCTTCCTCGTCGCTCCGGAGAGGCTCGTCGACGACCTGCGCCGGGCGCGTGCCGACCTTGGCCAGCCGGTGTCGCAGGTCGCCCAGTCGGCGCTGGCGGCCTACCTGGCGAGCGGGGAGCTGCGGCGTCACACCCAGCGCATGCGCCGCGAGTACCGACGGAGGCGGGCGATCGTCCTCGAGGTCCTCGGTGACCTGCCGGCTGCGCGCGTCAAGGCGATGGACGGCGGCCTGCACGCGGTGGTCGACGCCGAGATGGGGGAGGCCGAGCTCATCGCCCGGATCCGGGATCGCGGGGTCGTCGTCGCGGGACTCGCGGACTACTGGTCACGTCCCGCTGCCGGTGGCGGCGGCATCGTCCTGGGCTACGGGGGCGTCCCCGTCGACGAGCTGCGAAGAGGCCTCACGGCGATCGCGGAGGCCACCCGCGACGGTCACGAGCGAGGCTCGTAAGAGCTTTCCCCGGCCGTTGTGGAAAGGCCCAGTTAAGGCAGATCTTAAGAATCGTTGTGCGCGACTGGCAGAGTGGCCGGGTAACAGGCCACCCAGGAGGAACGTCTTGCGAGCGCCCACGAGCACGTACCGGCTCCAGATCACGGAGGACTTCGACCTGCTCGAAGCCGCCAAGACCCTGCGCTACCTCCACGACCTGGGCGTGGACTGGGTGTACCTGTCGCCGGTCCTCGCGGCCGAGACCGGATCGAACCACGGCTACGACGTGTCGAGCCACGCGACGGTCGACCCCTCCCGCGGCCGCGGTGCCGGACTGGCCGCACTGTCCGCTGAAGCGCGTCGGCTGGGCATGGGCGTGCTGGTCGACATCGTCCCCAACCACGTGGGTGTGGGCCGGCCCTGGGAGAACGAGTGGTGGTGGCACGTCCTCACCTACGGCCGTACGTCTCCGTTCGCCTCCGCGTTCGACATCGACTGGGAGTTCGGGGGCGGCAAGATCCGCGTGCCTGTCGTCGTGGACGGCGACATCGACGAGCATGGGGACATCGCGGAGCTGCGGGTGCTGGGCGGCGAGCTCCACTACCGGGAGAACCGGTTCCCGCTCGCGCCCGGTACGGCCGACAACTCCCTCACGGAGGACCCCAACGCGGTGCTCCGCCGCCAGCACTACTCGCTCGTCAGCTGGCGCGACGCCGACCGGGACCTCAACTACCGTCGCTTCTTCGCGGTCAACACCCTCGTCGCCGTGCGAGTCGAGGACCCGCAGTGGTTCGACGCCTCCCACGCGGAGATCGTCCGCTGGTTCGACGAGGGGCTCGTCGACGGGCTGAGGATCGACCACCCGGACGGGCTGCGCGACCCCGCGCTGTACCTGTCGCGGCTCGCCGACGTCACGAAGGACGCGTACATCGTGGTCGAGAAGATCCTCGCGCCCGGTGAGAGCCTGCCGCCGCGGTGGGTGACCGCCGGCACGACCGGGTACGACGCCCTGGCGCTCGTTGACCGCCTGTTCGTCGACCCTGCCGGCGAGGCGCCCCTGACCGAGCTGGAGGCGGAGCTGCGCGGTCACGCCACGGACTGGCACCAGCTCACGCACGACACGAAACGGGCGGTGGCCGACGGCATCCTCTACTCCGAGACCGCTCGCATCGCCCGGGAGGCGGCGCGCGAGATCACGTCCGAGATCGACCACGAGCAGCTCGTGGACGCGGTGGCAGAGCTGCTCTCGTGCTTCCGGGTCTACCGTTCGTACCTCCCCGACGGGCGCGACCACCTGGAGGCTGCGATCGCGGAGGCGGTGGAGCGTCGGCCGGAGCTGGTGACGGCCATCCGCGAGCTGGAGATCGTCCTCACCGACGGGGTCACGGACGCGTCCCAGCGGTTCCAGCAGACATCGGGAATGGTCATGGCCAAGGGCGTCGAGGACTGCGCCTTCTACCGATGGGGGCGGCTGACCAGCCTCACGGAGGTGGGGGCCGACCCGTCCATGTTCGCCTACACGCCCGAGCACGTGTACTCCGACCTGGCTGTCCGGCAGGCGCTGTGGCCCCACGCGCTGTCGACCCGGACGACCCACGACACGAAGCGTGGGGAGGATGTCAGGGCGCGGATCACGGTGCTGTCCGAGGTGCCCGAGCTGTGGGCGAGCGCCGTGCGTCGCCTGCAGGACCTCGCCCCGCTGCCCGACCCCGGGTTCGCCAACATCCTCTGGCAGGCTGCTGTGGGGGCCTGGCCGATCAGCCCGCAGCGCCTCCACGCCTTCGCGGAGAAGGCGATGCGCGAGGCGGGGGAGCACACCACGTGGACCGAGGTCGACGACGAGTACGAGGCCGGGGTGCATGCGGCGGTCGACCGGCTGTACAGCGATGAGCGCGTACGTGCGGTCCTCGACCAGGTCCTGGACACTGTCGTCGACCCGGGCTGGAGCAACTCGTTGTCGGCGGCGGCGGTGAACCTGATGATGCCGGGCGTGCCGGACGTGTACCAGGGGAGCGAGCTGTGGCAGCTCAGCCTCGTCGACCCCGACAACCGTCGCCCCGTCGACTTCCCCGCACTCGCTTCGATGCTTGACGAGGTCGAGTCGGCGCGCCTGGTCGGGGGTGTGCACGACCCCGGAACGGCGAAGCAGGCCTTGGTCCACGTGGCGCTGCAGCTGCGGCGTGACCAGCCGGAGCTCTTCCGGACGTTCACGCCCGTCACCGCGGAAGGCGCGGCCGCCGAGCACGTCGTCGCGTTCGACACGGGAGGCGTCGTCACGCTCGCGACAAGGCTGCCCGTCGGGCTCGCACGCAAGGGCGGCTGGGGCGACACCACCATCGACCTGCCGCTGGGCAGCTACCGGGACGCGGTGAGCGGCACGGTCATCCACGCCACGGGCGCCCGCATGCGTGCTGAGGACCTTTTCGCCGGAGGCCCCGTGGCGCTGCTCGTCGCACTGCCCGTCCGGGGCGGGCAACGGACACGCTTCGACGTCTGGGCGCCCGGCCACGAGTCGGTGACCCTGGTCGTTCGCCCCGTCGGCGACCCGGTGGCCGAGCGGGAGATCCCGCTGCGCCAGGCGCCGGAGGGCTGGTGGACGCCGCCCACCCTGATGTCCGGACGCGAGTACGACTACGGGTACCGCATCGACGACTCGGACGACGTCCTGCCGGACCCGCGGTCCCGGCGGCAGCCGGAGGGCGTGCACGGCATGTCCAGGACGGTCGACCCGAAGGCGTACCACTGGCGCGACCGCGCCTGGACGGGACGGCAGGTCGCCGGTTCGATCCTGTACGAGCTGCACATCGGGACCTTCACGGAGGAGGGCACGCTCGACGCCGCGATCGCCCACCTCGACCACCTCGTCGACCTCGGCGTCGGCTTCGTCGAGCTGATGCCCGTCAACGCCTTCAACGGCGAGTGGAACTGGGGCTACGACGGGGTGCTCTGGTACGCGGTGCACGAGCCGTACGGCGGCCCGGAGGCGTACCGGCGGTTCGTGGACGCCTGCCATGCCCGCGGTCTCGGCGTCATCCAGGACGTGGTCTACAACCACCTCGGGCCGTCCGGGAACTACCTGTCCGGCTTCGCCCCGTACCTCTCGGAGGGAGGCCTCTGGGGAGCCTCGGTGGACGTCGAGTCGCACGACCAGGTGCGCCGGTACGTCATCGAGAACGCGATCATGTGGTTCGTCGAGTTCCACGTCGACGCCTTGCGCCTCGATGCGATCCACGCGCTCGTGGACTCCTCCGAGATCCATGTGCTCGAGCAGCTCGCCACCGAGGTCGCGGCCCTGTCCGCGCACCTGGGCCGTCCGCTGACGCTCATCGCCGAGTCCGACCTCAACGACACCGAGCTCGTCCTGCCACGCGAGGCCGGCGGGGCCGGGCTCGACGCCCAGTGGAACGACGACTTCCACCACGCGGTGCACACCGCCCTGACGGGGGACGCCTCGGGCTACTACGTCGACTTCGGGCCGCTGCGGTCGCTCGCCAAGGTGTTCGAGACGGGCTTCTTCTACGACGGCACCTGGTCGACGTTCCGTGGGCGCGACCACGGCCGACCAGTCGCGACGGACCGGTTCCCGGCGTGGCGCCTCCTGGCCTACACCCAGAACCACGACCAGGTGGGCAACCGCGCCCGCGGCGACCGGCTCACCGAGTCGCTCGACGACGACCAGCTGCTGCTCGGCGCGATGCTCATGCTCGGCAGCCCGTTCACGCCGATGCTGTTCATGGGCGAGGAGTGGGCGGCGACCACACCGTTCCCGTACTTCTCCTCCCATCCTGAGCCCGACCTGGCGCGCGCGGTGACGGAAGGTCGGATGAAGGAGTTCAGCCGGCTCGGCTGGGACCCGGACGAGGTGCTCGACCCGCAGGATCCGCAGACGTACCGCTCGGCCATCCTCCGGTGGGACGAGGCGACCACCGGGCGACACGCGGTCGTGCTCGAGGGGTACCGGCAGCTGGCCCGGTTGCGTCGTCGTCTCGCCGCGCTCACCGACCCCGACCTGCGCAATATCCGCTGCAGAGTGGGTGATGATTCCCGCTGGATCGTCGTCGAGCGCGGGGACGTCGTGCTCGTCGCCAACCTCGGGGACGCCGCGGCCACGGTGACGCTGAGCATCGACACGTACCAGGTGGTCTGGCAGACGCCCACCCCCGTCGACCTCGACGGCGACCGGCTCGCCCTGCCCCGGCATGCGGGAGCCGTACTCGTCCGGAGGTGACCCGCTGCGCTCCTCTGGGTCCTTGGCTCTCGTCGTTCGGTTGGCCCTGCCACGAGGTTGACGGTCGGGGCAGGATCGACGGTATGGGCGAGACGAGCGAGACAGGTCTGCTGGCGCAGGTCCCCGACGGGCTGTACATCGCCGGCGAGTGGCGCGCCGCGAGGAGCGGGCGCACGTTCGGCGTGACTGACCCCTCGACCGGTGAGGTGGTGAAGGAGATCGCCGACGCGGCGGTCGAGGACGGCGTCGCTGCCCTCGATGCTGCCTGCGAGGCCTTCCCCTCCTGGTCGAGAACACCTGCGCGTGAGCGGGCGGAGCTCCTGCGTGACGCGTACGACCTCATCCAGGAGCGCGCTGAGGACCTCGCGCTGCTCATGACCATCGAGATGGGCAAGCCGCTGGCGGAGTCGATGGCCGAGGTCAGGTACGGCGGGGAGTTCCTGCGCTGGTTCAGCGAGGAGGCCGCGCACGTCCAGGGCCGCTACGGGTCGAACCCTGAAGGTACGGGCCGCATGATCGTCACCCAGCACCCCGTGGGTCCGTGCTACCTCGTGACGCCGTGGAACTTCCCGCTGGCGATGGCGACCCGCAAGATCGCGCCGGCACTCGCAGCGGGCTGTACGGCGGTGGTGAAGCCCGCGTCCCAGACGCCGCTCACGACCACCCTCTTCGTCCGGCTCCTCGCTGACGCGGGCCTTCCCGCGGGAGTGGTCAACGTCATCACGACGACGAGCTCGGGCCCCGTGTCGGAGGCGGTCATCTCCGACCCACGGCTGCGGAAGCTGTCGTTCACGGGATCCACGGAGGTGGGGCAGAAGCTCCTCGCGCAGGCTGCCGCCGGCGTCCTGCGGACCTCGATGGAGCTCGGTGGCAACGCGCCGTTCGTCGTGTTCGAGGACGCCGACCTGGACAAGGCGGTCGACGGGGCGCTCGCCGCGAAGTTCCGCAACATCGGGGAGGCCTGCACGGCGGCGAACCGGTTCATCGTCCATGCCTCGCTCGCTGAGGAGTTCGCGCGACGGGTGACGGACCGCGTGCGCGAGTTCCGTACGGGACGGGGGACCGAGGAGGGTGTGACGATCGGGCCGCTCATCGACGAGCGCGCGGTCGACAAGGCCGACGAGCTCGTTCAGGACGCACTCGCCAACGGTGCGAGGCTGCGGGTGGGCGGGGGGCGCATCGACAGGCGCGGCACGTTCTACGAGGCCACCGTGCTGAGCGACGTCGCGGCCGGCAGCCGGATCCTTCGTGAGGAGGTCTTCGGTCCGGTCCTCGCGATCACGCGCTTCACCGACGAGGACGAGGCTGTCCGTCTCGCCAACGACACCGAGTTCGGACTGGTCTCGTACGTCTACACGCGCGACCTCGCGCGGGGTCAGCGGATGGTCGAGCGCCTGGAGACCGGGATGATGGGCCTGAACGTGGGGGTCGTGTCGAACCCCGCAGCACCCTTCGGCGGGTGGAAGCTGTCGGGGCTCGGGCGTGAAGGCGGTGCGGAGGGCATCCACGAGTACCTCCAGACGAAGTACACGCTCACGCCCGACCCCTTCGCCTGAGGAGGGGGTCGCCTGAGCTGCCTCGTACGGCTCAGGCCGTCAGCAGCACAACCTGCTGGGCGCTCGGTGCGCCCGCGTACTCCGCGGTGGCGACGTACGTGCCGGGGCGCAGGGGAGTGGGCACGACCTTGCAGGTCGGCTGCGACCGGTGCCGGTCCCAGGTGGTCTGCCAGCTGGCGGCTGCTCCGATGGCCAGCTGCTGCGAGCCGGTGGGCCCCCAGGAGGCGCAGTCGGACGTCGACCAGATCTGGTCGGCGCCCGAGACGATCGTGAAGGTGAAGCGGGAGTCGAAGGCGAACGTACAGGCGGCGAGGCCGGAGTTGGTCACGGTGACCGTGAACTGCCCTGTCGCGCCGACCTTCACCACTCCCGGTCCCG
>JACRAA010000011.1 GCA_016213595.1 Actinomycetota bacterium
ACCCAAGAAGGCGAAGATAGCCGCGACGATTCCAAAAGTTGTGATCACCCACACATCATGAGGGTCACCTCTGACATCTTCCGCTTACCGAGCGTCCATCGCGTGTATGCCCTCCGTCGAAGGCCCGGGCGTGCATGGGTCCGGCATCCGAACATGCCGCGTTCAGGCAAACACCATGCCGTCGTCGGACCAGAGATTAAGCCTGTGCATGGCCCTGCCCTAGGCGGATCGGCTCACCCCGGCCATCCGTCCAGCAACAACAACGGAGAGGGAGGTAGCCCGTTCGAGCCGGGCCAGGGTGGGCAACACAATCTCATGCCGCGGTACGCGGTCTACTCGCGCCGACCAGGGGGTCGCAAGGTCCGGGTAGAAGCGGAAGTCTTCGCGAAGGGGACTGGCCGGCGGCTTATCTTGCTTGGATCCTCTCCCTCGACGGAGAACGGCGGTGGGAACAGTGAAATGCCCTAGTCGGGATCAAAGGCCACGACCTCCGCTTACCATCCCCGCCAGCGCAACGCTGATCGGCACCTTCGACACCTGATATCTCGCTCGGGTTCCGATGCCGGTCTCCGCGAACGCCACGCTACGACAGGCGCGGGGGCGCCCATGTGGGTAACGCCTGAGGCCTGGGCGGCAGAGCGAGCGGCCGCTACAGCGGCAACCCCGGAGACGCATTGCGCAGTACGCCCTGCCACTCGACCGCGACTAGCTGGTCACCTGCCTGCAGGTCGGTGCCATGTGGGCGTCAAGCCCGGCGCAGGGGTCGGCGGAGTCCTCTACGGCTACCGCTCGCATGGCGCCACGACGGCTTATGGACCGATGGTGATCCGGACGGGGACCGTGCTGCCGGTGCCAGTGCCGTTGCCGAGTTGTCCGGCGTCGTTGCTGCCCCAACAGTCGAGCTGCCCAGCCGTAGTGATCGCGCAGAAGCTGTTGCCGCCAGCGACAAGGGAGGTGACGTCGGACAGAGCGTCCTGGCCGGCTTCTCCTTTCACGGGTACTGGCGTCGGAGCGCATGGCGTGCGACCGTGGGACGTGAGGCAGGTCTGCGGCCCGTCCGTGGAGCCGACGCCCAGGACCCCGGCGACATTGCTACCCCAGCACACCGCACCGTGTGAGTCGAGGGCGGCACAGTAGGTGCCGCCCGGACCGGCGACGACAGAGACCACACCAGTGAGGCTGGGGTTGCCCGTCGTGCCAGCAACCGTCACAGGAACGTTGCTGCCGGTATGGCCTCCGTAACCGAGTTCGCCGGTCGCGCCCTGCCCCCAGCACCTGACCGATGACGACTCAACGGCACAGTACGAACTGGCCAGGCTGGCCACGACGAGGCTGGCACCCGAGATTCTTGGTAGCTGGGCGGGAGGATAGGCGGGCGGGCGTCCCGGGCACGGGATTGCGCACTTGTCGCCCGTCCCCAGCTGGCCGACGGTGTCCGGTCCCCAACAGACGACTCCGCCGCTGC
The DNA here is from genome assembly GCA_016213595.1 of Actinomycetota bacterium. Classification (GTDB taxonomy): domain Bacteria; phylum Actinomycetota; class Actinomycetes; order Propionibacteriales; family Propionibacteriaceae; genus Fen-668. The sequence goes on from JACRAA010000011.1 coordinate 1,466, forward strand.
TCAGCACCGCGCAGTAACCCCCGTAGCCACCGGCGATGCTGCGAACGCCTGCCAACGCGCCGCCAGCAGCGATAGGGATGGCGCTGTTCGCCGTTGCAGTGTTGCCCAGTTGGCCGTCCGCCCCGTAGCCCCAGCACACCACTCCACCGGTCGTCAGCACGGCACAGAACGAACTGTTGTAGAGAGGACCGCGGGCAGCCGCGAGACTGGCTACACCGGAGAGCCGGCCCGAGCCACCCGTTCCCACCACCGCGACTGGTGTCGCAGTGGCACCGCCGAGCGTGCCGTTCCCAAGCTGCCCAGCCGAGTCGTTGCCCCAGCAATCCACTCCGCCGGCGGTCAGGACGGCGCAGAACCCGTACGCGCCGGCCACCACATCCGCGACGCCCGTCAGCGTGCCGTCACCCCCCACGCCGACGACCGCCGTCGGGGTGTCGGGAGGCGACTTGTCGCCTGCCGGGCCTGCACCGCGCTCGCCAACAGTGTTCGGACCCCAGCAGTCCACACCGCCCGACAGCAGGACCGCGCAGCCGATTCCGTCGGTCCCTCGCACCACCTTGACTGCGCCTGTGAGCACACCGGCACCGCCGACGGCCTTGACTGGGACGGGGGTGCTGCTGCCCGCCCACCATCCCCAGCAGTACACCTGACCCGAACGGACCACCGCGCAGTACCCGGTCTCGCTGCCAACTGCCTGGACAACAGTCGGGTCCAGCTGGGTTGTCGTGGCGGCCGAGGACGTTGGAGATTCGGGCGACCCTGACGTCAACGACGATTGGGAGGCCGCGGCGCTTGTCGGCGGGATCGCCGATGGGACGTCGGACGACGTGCTCGCCGGCTTTGTCGCATAACCCGTCCCGCACGCGGCAAGTGTCAACACCAGGCTGAGAGCAGCCGCGAGCGTACGGGCCCGCGCCACCGATGTGAGCGCGTCGAGGCCACCGAAGCGGTGGCGGACCGTCCGCTGGTGGCCACGACGTCCGAGGGAGGTGGCTCCCTCGTTCATCTCGCCCGCCCCCCGAGGTCAGCGGGGTGCCTCTCGACCGGATCCCACACTCCCAATCGGCCTGGGACAGTAGAGAAGGACCGCCCACCACCCGTGCCTCCCGCGGACGTGCAGCACAGGTACGGGCGAGGTCGCACAGTCTTGGCCCATCGGACTCCGAGCCCGGCCTGGCGAAGATTGTGGGGGCGCAGTGGCTGGGCGCCGAGCCACGGCCCAGAGGGGCATGGGGGTGTTAGACCTGCACGATTTCGGTAGCCAGTATGGTGTTGTGACACGACAGACCCCTGAGCGGCTCGACCTTCCGTCGACCTGACACCGAAAGAGTGACACACGAGGGCCCTCCGAACCAGAGATGGGCGTCTGGGCCTCCCGAGGCCCGGTTGGAGCTGGTCGACTTCGACGTTCAGAATATTGTCGCCGCAGCGACAGCGCCGGCCTGGGCCGAACGCCTCAAGTGAGGCCCAGAGCGCACTCTCTTGCCGCAGACCGGTGAGGAGAGCGCTCCAGCGGCCCGACGCCTACAAGAGTTGGAGACCAAGAACGGATTGGTCGTCGGCGTCGGCGCGGGCGCGAGCGTCCCTCAGCAGCCGACCGGCTCCCAGCACGGCCAAGGCCCGCCCTGGACGGATCCAGAGCGGGCCTAGGCGTACTGCTGTGTGTTGCTGGGTCGTGCTGGTGGAGCTGCGCTCAGTGAGCGTGCGCCGTCTCGTCCTCATCGGCAGGCTTCTCGACCACGAGCGTCTCCGTGGTGAGCAGCAGGGCCGCGATGGAGGCCGCGTTGGCGAGAGCCGAGCGGGTGACCTTGACCGGGTCGATGATGCCCCAGCTGATCAGGTCGCCGTACTCGCCCGTCGCCGCGTTGTAGCCCTCACCGGGCTTCATCTCGGAGACCTTGCTGACGATGACGTACCCGGACACCCCGCCGTTCTCGGCGATCCATCGCAGCGGCTCGACCACGGCCTTGGCGACGATCGCCACGCCCGTCTTCTCGTCACCGGAGAGACCGAGACCACCCTCGAGCACCCGAGCCGCGTGGACCAGCGCAGAACCGCCGCCGGCCACGATGCCCTCTTCGATCGCGGCGCGCGTCGCGGAGACGGCGTCCTCGATCCGGTGCTTCTTCTCCTTGAGCTCGACCTCGGTGGCAGCGCCGACCTTGATCACGCAGACGCCGCCCGCGAGCTTCGCGACCCGCTCCTGCAGCTTCTCGCGGTCCCAGTCGCTGTCCGTGCGCTCGATCTCCGCACGGAGCTGCGCCACGCGCCCCTCGACGGCCGACTTGTCGCCCGCACCGTCGACGATGGTGGTGTCGTCCTTCGTCACGACGATCCGACGCGCACGACCGAGGACCTCGAGGCCCACCTGGTCGAGCTTGAGCCCGACCTCAGGGGCCACGACCGTGCCGCCCGTGAGCGTCGCGATGTCCTCGAGCATCGCCTTGCGCCGGTCACCGAAGGCCGGAGCCTTCACCGCGCAGGACGTGAACGTGCCCCGGATCTTGTTCACCACGAGCGTCGACATGGCCTCGCCGTCGACGTCCTCGGCCACGATGAACAGCGTGCCGTTGGCCGCGATGACCTTCTCCAGGATCGGGAGCAGGTCGTTCATCGAGCTGATCTTGCCCGAGTTGATGAGGATGTACGGGTCCTCGAGGACCGTCTCCATGCGCTCGGTGTCGGTGACGAAGTACGGGGACAGGTAGCCCTTGTCGAACTGCATGCCCTCGGTGAACTCGAGCTCGGTGCCGAACGTGTTGGACTCGTCGACGGTGATGACACCGTCCTTGCCCACCTTGTCGAACGCCTCGGCGATGAGTGCACCGATCTGCTCGTCCCGAGCGGAGATCGTGGCGACGCTGGCCATGTCGGCGGTCGAGTCGACGTCGCGCGCCTGCGAGCGCAGCTCGGTGGCGAGGGCCTCCACGGCCTTCTCGATCCCGCGCTTGAGGCCGACCGGGTTGCCGCCGGAGGCGACCGCGCGGAGACCCTCGTGCACGAGGGCCTGCGCCAGTACGGTCGCCGTCGTCGTGCCGTCGCCGGCTACGTCGTTCGTCTTGGTGGCGACCTCCTTGGCGAGCTGGGCGCCCAGGTTCTCGTACGGATCGCTGAGCTCGACCTCCTTGGCGACGGTCACACCGTCGTTCGTGATGGTCGGGGCGCCCCACTTCTTGTCCAGGACGACGTAGCGTCCCTTGGGGCCCAGCGTCACCTTCACGGTGTTCGCGAGGATGTCGACGCCGCGCTCCAGGGAGCGGCGCGCCTGCTCGTCGAACTGAAGGATCTTCGGCATGTGTGTGGTTCCTTACTTGGTGACGACCGCGAGGATGTCGCGGGCATTGAGGAGCAGGTACTCGTTGCCGTCGTACTTGACCTCGGTGCCGCCGTACTTGGAGAAGATGACGATGTCACCCTCAGCGAGGTCCATCGGGATCCGCTTGCCGTTGTCGTCGGTACGACCGGGGCCGGTCGCGATGACCTTGCCCTCCTGCGGCTTCTCCTTGGCGGTGTCCGGGATGACAAGGCCGGAAGCAGTGGTCTGCTCGGCCTCCAACGGCTGGACGAGGACGCGGTCCTCGAGCGGCTTGATCGTGGCTGCCACGTCAAGACCCCTTTCACTGTCAGTGGTGGCCGGTCGGCCACTGGGTACAAGATGCCGGGACGAGAGTCGCGGTGCCGTCCCGAACGCTGGCACACTCAATGCTTGAGTGCTAACCGCGAATCTATACCTGCGTTAGCACTCGATCAAGCCGAGTGCTAGAGGGGTACAGGCCTCTGATCCGCTTCTTCCAGACGAGGGAGAGCGAGCGGGCCTCCAACCGTGCGAGGCTAGGCCAGACGAAGGAGACCCCGATGCCCTCATCCTGGTCGAACGACATGGTGTGGTGGCATGTGCACCCCCTGAGGTTCACCGGCGCGGAGCGCTCGCTCGCCGAGGCCGGGCCCGATCCCGTACCGCGCCTCGCCCAGCTCGAGCCCTGGCTCGACTATGCCGTCTCCTTCGGTGCCAACGGCCTGCTGCTCGGGCCCATCTTCCGGTCCGCAACGCACGGCTACGACACCCTCGACCACTACGAGATCGACCCTCGGCTCGGGACGACGGAGACGTTCTCGCACCTCGTCGCACTCTGCCGCAGCAAAGGGGTCCGGGTCGCCCTCGACGGCGTGTTCAACCACATGTCGCGCGACAGCGAGATCGTGCGCCGCGCCCTCAAGGGCGGTCCCGGCTCGGCTGACGGGCGCTGGATCCGCTGGGTCGAGGGGTACCCCCGGTACTTCGAGGGCCATGAAGCCCTCGTCGAGCTCAACCTGTCCGAGCCCGCCGTCATCCGCCACGTCGTCTCGGTGGTCTCCCACTGGACCGACGCCGGGGCCGATGCCTGGCGCTTCGACGCCGCGTACGCCGCCGGTCCCGATGCCTGGCATCCCATCACCGATGCCATCCGCTTCCTCCACCCCGGCACCTGGCTGATGGGCGAGGTCATCCATGCCGACTACGCCGACTTCGTGCACCGCTCCGGGATGGACTCGGTGACCCAGTACGAGCTGTGGAAGGCGATCTGGAGCTCGATCGCCACGAAGAACTTCTGGGAGCTCGCGCACGCCCTCGGCCGCCACCGGGCGATGGTGGAGCACTTCGTGCCGTACACGTTCGTCGGCAACCACGACACGACCCGGATCGCGAGCCAGATCCCGGATCCACGCCACCTCGAGCACGCGATCGCGCTGCTGGCGCTCCTGCCGGGGACACCCGGCATCTATGCGGGCGACGAGCAGGCGTTCACCGGCGTCAAGACCGACTCCGCGACGGGCGACGACGCCGTCCGTCCCCCGTTCCCCGCCAACCCGTACGAGCTGCTGCCGTTCGGGCGCGACGTGTACGACCTGCACCAGCGGCTGATCGGACTGCGTCGGCGCCATCGGTGGCTGGTCACGGCTGCCGTGACGACGCGGGAGCTCGAGAACGAGTTCGTCATCGTCGAGCTGACCGGCGCGGACGGCGAGCGGCTGGAGGTGGTCCTCAGCCTGTGCGACGAGCCACGTCCCCTGCCTCCCGGCACGGTGCTGGAAGGGTCGAACCGCTCGTCCCCGAACCTCGAGCCGCACGGCTGGGCGGTCGTCGAGCCCTGACCGCCCTCAGCCAGCGGCACGCCGGACGACGAACGCGGCGGCACCGCTGAGCGTCGGCGTGATCACCAGGGTCGCGCTGTTCGGTCCTTTGGGTGCCAGCCGGCGCCGCAGGGCGGCAGGGTCGACGTCGAGGCCTCGCTTCTTGATCTCCAGGCTGCCGACCTGCGCGCCCCTGACCCAGGCGCGGAGGTCGCGTTCCCGGTACGGGAGCCGCTCGAGCACCTCGAAGGCCGTCGCGTACGGCGTCGACTGCCGGTGGTCGGCGGTGAGGTACGCGATCCCAGGCGCCACGGCGGTCGCCCCGAGCTCGGCGGCGAGCGCGCCGAGAGCACCGGCACGGATCACGGCGGGGTCGGGCTCGTACAGCCACCCGCGGACCGGGCCCACCTCGGGGCTGTCAGCCGTCGCCTCGAGCACGGCGCCTGCCGGCAGGAGGAGTGCGCTGCGCCGGCCCCCGACCGACCCGGGACCCGCCCAGAGGGCGGCCTCCACGAGGTCCCCGCGCTCGGACACCCACACGGTCTCCGCCTGGGGCGGCAGGACCCGGTACGGGACACCGGGACCGAGCTTGACGCACGCGCTGCGGCTCCCGTCGAGGTAGGAGGCGACCACGTCCCACGACGGGCTCAGGTCCGCGACGTCCCACGACCGGCCGCGGGTGGTCCGTCGGGCAGGGTCCAGGAAGACGGCCGCCGTGGGGGGGACCTCGTCGGACAGCTCCGTCACGTCCCCGACGAGGACATGGGCGGTACGAAGGTTGGCCGCGGCGAACGTCGCGGTCACCGGGTCCTTCTCCACGCACGTCACGGCCAGGCCTGCGTCGCGCAGCGCGAGCGCATCCAGTCCCAGGCCACAGCCCAGGTCCCAGACCGCGCTCGCTCCCGCCGCGACGAGCCGCTCCGCCCGCCAGCGAGAGACAGCCGGCCGTGTCGCCTGCTCCAGGCCGTCCCTCGTGAGGAAGAGCGCGTGTGCTGCCTCCCCCAGCTTGTGGACTCCCGAGCGCCGAAGGGACACCTGGCCCAGCACGGCTGCTGCCTGCTGCGGCGGCAGGTCTCGTCGCCACCGGTCCGCCGTGGCCAGAGAGTCGGGGTCCGGCTCCCGCGCCGCACGCTCGAGCCAGGGTGCTGCCTCGGCGGAGACGAGCCATGCGGCGAGCTCCAGCTCCATGAGCACGCAACCTACAGGGGCGGCAACCTACAGGCTCGACCAGTCGCAGACCCGTGAGCCGCGGAGCTCCCCCTCCCGCTCAGGCCGGCGCCTCCCCCCCAGGGCGAGGTGGTCCCGGCCTGGACCTGCATGTGCCGGCTCACCGACACCGCCCAGCTCTCGGGCAGACCGTCCCGGTAGGGCATGACCCCGTGGAACTGCTCGACGGACTCGTCGAACACCAGGGGCAGGAAGTAGTGGTCGCCGGGCCACAGCTCGAGGTCGAAGGACAGCAGGCGGCTCAACGGCACCCACTCGAGACGCCCCTCCCGGTTCTCGGGCGTCAGCTCCCCGGACCAGGAGTCGGCGACGAAGACGAACCCGAACCAGTCCTCACCACCGGCCCCGAAGCCCGGCCACGACACGGTGCCGCGCAGCAGCGGCGCCTGGATGAGCAGCCCGGACTCCTCACGGACCTCCCGGACGATCGCCGAGACCACGTCCTCGTGCTGCTCGACCTTGCCGCCGAGCCCGTTGTACTTGCCGAGGTGGAGGTCGTCAGGGCGCCCCTCCCGGTGGATCATGAGCACCCGGTCACCGTCGACGAGGTAGCAGAGGGTGCCTAGGACCGGCGCGTACGGCATCAGACGACGATGCGTGAGACGGGCAGGCCCGAGTCGACGCCGATGTCCAGCGAGGAGGGCCGTACGCCGGCGACCAGGGCCGCCCCGCCGACGACGGCGATCATGGCGCCGTTGTCCGTACAGAGTCCCGGCCGGGGCCGGCGCAGCCGGATCCCGGCCGCTTTCGTCCGTTCCTCCAGCAGCGCGCGCAGCCGGGAGTTGGCGGCGACACCGCCTCCGATGAGCAGGTCACCCACGCCCTCGGCCTGGCAGGCAGCGACCGCCTTCGCGGTGAGGACGTCGCACACGGCCTCCTGGAAGGATGCCGCGACGTCGGCGATGGGTACGTCCTCGCCGTCGCGCCGGCGGGTCTCCACCCACCGGGCGACCGCAGTCTTCAGCCCGGAGAAGGAGAAGTCGAACCTGTGCTTGACGAGGTCCTTCGACGCGGTGAGACCGCGCGGGAACGCGATGGCGCGCGGGTTGCCTTCCGCGGCGGCCTTGTCGATCACCGGCCCGCCCGGGTAGGGCAGCCCGAGAAGGCGTGCCACCTTGTCGTACGCCTCTCCCGCGGCGTCGTCGATCGTCGAGCCCAGCTCGCGTACCGGGGTGGCGATGTCGTCGACGCGCAGCAGCGACGTGTGACCGCCGGAGACGAGCAGGGCGATCGCGGGACTGGGGAGCGGACCGTGGTCGAGCACGTCGACGGCCACGTGGCCGACGAGGTGGTTGACCCCGTACAGCGGCTTGTTCAGCGCGACGGCCAACGCCTTCGCCGTGGCCACGCCGACGACGAGCGCAGAGACCAGGCCTGGACCAGCGGTGACGGCGATCGCGTCGACCTCGCTGAGATCGACACCCGCGTCCTCGCACGCACGTTCGAGCGCTGGGCGCATGGCCTCGAGGTGCGCGCGGGAGGCGACCTCGGGCACGACCCCGCCGAAGCGCGCATGGAGCTCGACGGACGACGCGACCTGGTTGGCGAGCAGCTCCGTACCGCGGACGAGCCCCACCCCCGTCTCGTCACAGCTCGACTCGATGCCGAGCACGAGGGGTGCGGTCACGATGCCACCTCCACAGGGGATCCGGGTGAGTACGACCTGGACTCGATGGGCAGCTCCATGACCAGCGCATGGAGGCCGGGGCCGTAGTAGTCGCGGCGGCGGTCGATGGCCGAGAAGCCGAGCCTCCGGTAGACGCTGAGCGCCGGGGCGTTGTCCTCCTCCACCTCGAGCAGGATACGTACGGCACCCGCGGCCTGGGCCATGAGGATGCTCGCCATGAGCAGCTTCCGGCCGATGCCCTGGCCGCGGCGCTCGGGCGCCACCACGACGCGCAACAGGTCGCCGAAGTCGTCGACGAGCTGCAGCGTCGCGACGGCGACGAGCCTGCCATCGGCATCGCGGTAGGCGAGGACCTGCCTGTCGGCCGCGGACAGCTCCCCGGCCCAGGACTCGCGCGACCACCTGCCGTGGTCGAAGCCGCTGGCCTCGAGCTCCATGACGGCGTCGAGGTCGTCGGCGTGAGCGCGGGAGACGATCACGGGCGTCTCCCGGTGAGCACGGTCTTCACGCTCGTGGCGACCTGGGCGTCGGGCCGGCGCAGGTAGAGGGGCTCCGTGCCGAGGTCGGGCAGCCGTTCCGGCGAGGAGGCGACGATGCCTGGGTCGAGCGCGACGACGTGACGCTCCCCCGCGAGGTCGTACAGGTCAGCTGCGGGTCCGACGACCAGTCCGGTCGGTACGTCCTCGGGATAGGTGACGTGGGGGCCGCCGACCCGGTGGCCGGCCAGGTCGTACGTGGCCCAGTACAGCTCCTTGCGCCGCGCGTCGCTCACGACCGTGAAGCCGCGACCCGGCTTCGTCGCAGCGACGCTGAGCGCAACGACGTCCAGGCTGCACACGCCCCTGACGGGCACGTCGAGCACGTACGCCAGCGTCTGCGCGGTCACGATGCCCACGCGCAGGCCCGTGAAGGGGCCGGGGCCGATCCCGACGACGACGCCGGCCAGATCCGCGAGCACATGGCCCGACTCGGCCATGACGTCTTTCACGAGTGGCATCAGCTGCTCGACGTGCACGTTGGTCGCCGTCACCGAGCGCGAGGCCAGGACGTGGCCGGGGCGGGCGAGGGCGACGGACACACTCGTCGAGGTGTCGATGCCGAGCCACAGCCCGCTGTCGGATTCACTCATCGATCTCCTCCGGTGTCGCGTCGAGGGCGAGGTCGACGCCTGCCCACCGGCTGCCGATGCCGCTCAGCGTGACCGTACGGGTCTCGTCCTCCGGGTCGCTCGACCGCTGGATGACGACGTCGAGGCGGTCGTCGCTGAGCTGTTCGGCCTTGCCCTCGCCCCACTCGACCACCGTCACCGACTCGGCCAGGGACGCGTCGAGGTCGAGGTCCTCGACCTCCGCGAGGCCGGACAGGCGGTACGCGTCGACGTGCACGAGGGTGGGCCCTCCCGTCCGCGAGCGGTGGACCCGGGACAGCACGAACGTCGGCGAGATCACGGCGCCCTCGACGTCCAGACCGGCACCGATGCCCTGGGTGAGGGCCGTCTTCCCTTCCCCCAGCTCACCGCACGCCAGCACGAGGTCACCGGCCCGGAGCAGGGTGGCCAGGCGCCTCCCGAGGGCGTGCATGCTCGCGGCTGTCGGTACGACGACGACGCTGGGCTCCACTCAGACCTCCCTCGAGACGCCCCACATGCTACGACCTGCGCTGCCACCCGCCCCGCTGCTGCGCGCGGGGTCCGGTACGCGGACGACGGCGTAGGACCGGCGGCGCCACGAGTGCGGCGTAGGCCTCCTCGGAGACGGGCTCGCCGGGCGTGCCGGCGATCTCCGTGACCCGCGGGTCGTCGGGCGTCACCTCGACGAACTCGGCGTGGACACCCGCCTGCTGGGCGAGCAGAGCGACCTGGCGACGCTGGTGGCGCAGCAGGAGGCTCACGACGACGCCGTCCTCCCCGGCCCGGGCGGTACGGCCGGAGCGGTGCAGGTAGTCCTTCCCGTTCGCGGGCGGGTCGACCTGCAGCACGAGCGAGCCGTCGTCGACGTGGATGCCGCGGGCGGCGACGTCGGTGGCGACCAGCACCGGGAGGCGGCCTTCCTTGAAGGCCGCCAGCACCCTGGCCCGGGCCCCTTGGGTCAGGCCGCCGTGCAGGGCCCCCGCGAGGATGCCGCCCTCACGCAGGCGGGCGGCGATCCGGTCCGCGCCCTGCTGGGTCCGGGCGAACACGAGGGTACGGCCGCCGCGGCTCGCCACGAGGTTCGCCAGGTCGTTCTTGTGGTGGGGGGCGACGAGCCAGAACTCGTGCCGCATGGTCGAGATGGATGCCTGACCCGGGTCCACCTCATGGCTGACCGGGGAGTGCATGTACCGCTTGACGAGCCTGTCCACGGCGCCGTCGAGCGTGGCGGAGAACAGCAGTCGCTGCCCGTCGGCCGGTGTCTCGTCGACGATCCGCGTGACGGCCGGCCAGAACCCGAGGTCGGCCATGTGGTCGGCCTCGTCGAGCACGGTGACCTCGACGCTGCCCAGCGAGGCCGCGCCCTGGTCGAGCAGGTCCACGAGGCGACCCGGCGTCGCGACCACGACGTCCACGCCGCGCTCGAAGGCGCGCAGCTGGGGGCCGTACGGCATGCCGCCCGCCACCAGCGCCACATCCAGTCCGGTCGCGCGGGCCAGCGGCGCGAGGACGTCGGCGACCTGCATGGCGAGCTCCCGCGTCGGGACGAGGACGAGGCCACGGACACCGAGCCCCCGCTTCGTCGAGAGGCGGGTCAGCATCGGCAGACCGAAGCCCAGCGTCTTGCCCGAGCCCGTACGGCCCCGGCCGAGCACGTCACGACCCTCGAGCGCGTCGGGG
>JACRAA010000142.1 GCA_016213595.1 Actinomycetota bacterium
CGAGAGCCGTGAGCGGGTCGCGTTCCTGGGGCTCGGTCGGATGGGCCGGATCCTCGCCGGTCACCTCCTCGAGGCCGGTCATGACGTCGTCGTCTGGAACCGTTCCGCGGGCCCGGAGGGCGAGCTTGTCTCCCGTGGCGCGTCCGCAGCCGCCTCGGCGCAGGACGCGGTCGCCGGCGCCGGCGTCGTGTTCACTGCCCTGTTCGGGCCGTCCGCCGTGCGCGAGGTCGTGTTGGAGGGGCTGGACCTGGCCCCGGGTTCGGTGTGGGTCGACATCACCACCGTGGCTCCCACTGATGCGGACGAGTTCGCGACGTGGGCCGACGAGCGCCGGATCGCGTACGTGCACTCGCCCGTCATCGGGTCCCTCGGTCCGGCAGCCAAGCGCGCCCTCGGTGTCCTAGTCGGCGGACCCAGTGCGGATCGCGTCGTACGGTACGTGTCGTTGTGGGCCGATCCTCAGCGGCTCCAGGTGCTGCCGACAGCCGCAGCAGCGGCCACCGGCAAGCTCGTGGCCAACCTCGCCCTGGCGGTCTCGTACCAGGGTCTCGTCAAGGCCGTACGGCTCGGCACTGCCGGCGGCCTTGACCTGGAGCAGGTCCTCACGACGCTCAAGGGCACAGGACTGGGCGCCATCGCCGCCATGAAAGGCGACAACCTCCGTACGGCGGACTTCAGCGACACCCAGTTCTCCGCCGACCTCCTGCTCAAGGACACCGGGCTGATGCTCCGCACCACGACCCGGCCACTCCCGGCCCTGACCGCCGCAGCACAGGCTCTCCTTGTCGCCCAACAAACCGGCTATGGGGATGACGACTTCTCCGTCGTCGCCCGACTCGACCTCGACTAGGGGCGTTGCTCCCGGCTAGTCGTTCCGCAGGCGCCCGGCGGTTCTCTGTACGGGCCCGGAAAGGCCCTTGCGCAGACCACCCGCCATGGCTGGCCGTTGCCAGTGAACAAAGGTAAGCCTTGCCTACCTCTCGCCTCGGCCCTAGTGTGACCCTGACGGATTGGGGGGAGACGTCAAAGCTTCCCTGAAAGCTCATGTTCGGCAGGGTTCGTAGGTGCGACCGCCGCGTGGGCCATTCCGTGTGCAGCATGAGCCGTGCGACCCGACGGCCCCTGGGGTGTAAGGGCGACTCGCCCTTACTGCCCCCTACTTCTCAGCGCGGATCCCATGCCGTCAAGGCTTCTCCAGAAGGAGTGGACCGATGCACCACAGCTTGACCATCAACCCAGGGCACCCGAAGGGCATTGCCCCGTTCAAGAGGTCCTTCGACCTCGTCGCGTCGAACAGCACCGGGAGGGACGACCGATGAGGCCGAGCAGGCTCCTCGGGCTCGCCTTCTCAGTGGTGGTGGCACTGGTTGGCGCCATCCAGCCCTCGATCGCGTCGGCGTCCGCAGTCGTACCCTGGCAGACGGGGATGGTGGCCGTCGGCAACGGGACCACCGTCGAACCCGCCGTCAGCGACACGGACGGATCGCAGGTGTTCCTGATGACACCGAACCACTCGCCGTTCTATGACGGCAGCGCCAATCCCAGCGCGCCGCTCCCGGCTTCCTTCAACCAAGCAAGTGCCCCGCTCTACCTGGTGACATACCCGCTCGGCTCAACGGTCGACGCCGGCGCGCCGCTGAACTGCTACACAGCAGGGTTCTTCACCTCCGGCCTTCCGTACAACTGCAACCACGCCCAGATTCCGGGCATCAAGGGCCACGACCACCTGCTCGGAGTCCCCGCCAGCGCAAAATCCGGTGGTGACTTCAACGTTCAATGGCACGTACTCGCCACCTTCTTCACCCCGAAAGGGATGACTGACGGAGCGATGAACACACGGATCCTCACCCTGGCCCAGCTGCAGTCAGCCCAAGCGCTTGGGGACGTCACCGGCTTCGTCGACACGCACATCTATTTCAACTGCTCGGTCGTCTCGAGCGCGTCATACCTGGTCGGCACGCCCTTGCGCTTCTGATTGGGTAGCCCGTTCTCGGCAAGCTCTGTAAAGCGCCCGCCCCCCGGGTCTGGGGGCGGGCGCCTCTGCTCTGTGCGGCGACACTGAGCGTCTCGTTCTGTGGCGCTGCACCGTTTCGGGCGACGCGACCTCGGGTCCAGCCGACGTCTGAGGCGCGAGGACGGGCGCCCCGTGGCCAGTTGAAGCCGATCGAGACCTGAGGATCACGGTACGGAGGGCCGAACGGTACCCGCCGCAGAGCGGTGTCAGCGCCAGTCAAAGTACTCGCGGTGGAACCTGCCGGCAGGGACGCCACCATCTCGTAGGCCGTCGGAGATGGCGGCCACGAGCGGCTCGGGGCCGCAGAGGAACACGGACAGGTCTCTCGGCCGTGCGGACACCTCTTCAAGGATCCGGGTCGCACTCAGCCGGCCGTCCACCGCGCTCCGGACGATGTGCACGCTGACCTCGTTGTGCCGGGCGGCAATCGCTTGGATCTCCTTGGTGTACGGCACAGGGTCCTCGGCCGACGTGTAGAAGAGGTCCACCTCGGCGTGCACGGGGTGCTGGTCGAGGGATCGCAGCCACGACAGGAAGGGCGTCACCCCCACTCCGCCCGCCACCCACACCTGATGGCCGGTGCCCTTACCGTGCGTGAACCGGCCATGAGGTCCCCCGACGACCGCCGGCATTCCAGGTTCCACGAGGTCCCCGATGGCACCCGTCCAGTCGCCGAGCGCCTTGATCGTGAACCGGATGGCATCCTCGCCAGGTGCGCTCGTCATGGTGAACGGGTGCCGGTGCCACCCGTCGCGAGCCTCCAGGTAGACCATCGCGAACTGGCCGGGGGCGTACTCCAGCGGTCGCCCCAGCGGACGTAGGGAGATCTCGACGAGACCCTCCCCCACCCGTGTCACCCGGTCGACCTGATAGTCGTGCAGCGCCATGAACCGGCGGGCGAGGAGCTCCCGGTAGATGTAGAAGGCCAGCCCGGTGCCGGCGATCGCCACGTACGACCAGCGCAGCACCGGCGAACCGAACGTCGTCGCATCCAGCAGACCGTGTACGAACCCGGCCGCCACGAACACGCCCGTCAGCCGGTGGAAGCCGCGCCAGCGCTCATAGCCGCCAACAAGCTTGCGCAGCAGGGCCACGGCACGGAGCCGGGCGGCACGGTCTGGCAGCCAGTGCAGCTTCGGCGGCAGCAGCGACCGCCACCGGGGCAGTACGGACCACACGACCAGCGCGATCAGACCGATCGCCCCTACCTGCGCCAACGTCTTGCCCAGTGCGGTCCCCGCCGGGTTGGTGGCGGTCATCATGTGCACGACAAGCAGAACCATCCCGATGATCGCCAGCCGGCGATGCCAGATCGCGGCCCGGTCGATCCCGTCGAACCACCGCTCCACCCACGGCAACGTGCTCACCAGAACCAGGCCCATCGACAGCAGGAGCACCGACTGGGCTCCCAGCAGCTGACCCCAGAACGTACCCGTCGGAACACCGGCGGGCCTGGCGACCAGCCAGAGCGCGGCGTAGGCGACGACGAGCAGCATCACCGTCACGGGACCGACCCGCCGGTACCACGGCGACACCAGTCCCGACCCCACGAACGTCGGACGGTGAGGCACTGGTGGCGTCCCTCGGTCCATCCCACCCGACGCCCGAGCAGGCTGCACAGTGTCCCCGTGTCCTTGCCCGGCCACCCGCGACGACTTGGCCATTGACACCCTCCATCCGTTCTTCAGGTCCTCGAGAGGAAGCGTTCCAGGACTTCGGCAACGTGATGAGGTGCCTCTTCGGCCATGTGGTGCCCGGAGTCGATCACTGCCGTCCAAGGCGTGTCGGCGCACCAGTCGGCCCAGATCGCTGCCGGGTTCCCGTACAGCAGTTCCATGTCGTCGTGTCGTGACCAAGCGACCAGGGTCGGACAACGGATGATGCGCCCATCACGACGGTCCGCCTCGTCGGCTTCCCTGTCGACATGAAGGCCCGCCCGATAGTCGGAGACCATGGCCCGTACGGTGCCCGGAAGGCTGAGCGCCGCCACGAAGTCGTTGTAGTTCTCCTCACCCATGCGCGAGGCATCGGGCCGGTACCAGGCAAGAGGGTCCGCGGTGATCACCCGCTCAGCATGGGGCGAGGAGAAGAAGAACCAGTGCCACCACAGCTCGGCGAACCTCGC
>JACRAA010000143.1 GCA_016213595.1 Actinomycetota bacterium
CACCCCGGCACGGCGAGCGGCCCTGCCCGTCGACTGGGCGACCAGTTCAACGTCCGCGTCCACATCGTGCCGGTCGGCGATGCCAGCCCAGCTGCACGTCTCGACAGGGTCGCGCGGATGGCGGCCGCCATCTTCGCGGACTCGGTCAGCGACAACCAGATGATCGGCGTCGCCTGGGGCACCACCCTCGCGACCGTCGTGAAGAACATCGACCGGCGGCCGCTGAAGGGCACGACGATCGTGCAGCTCAACGGTGGGGCGAACGCCCTCGACCCCGGGACCGCGCACGTCGGCGGCATCCTCGAGGGGCTCAGCGCGGCGTTCGACGCGGCGCTGGTCCACTTCCCCGTCCCCGCGTTCTTCGACTACGTGGAGACGAAGGAGGCGATGTGGCGGGAGCGGTCCGTACAGCACGTCCTCGAGATGCAGCACCGCCTCGACCTCGCCATCTTCGGTGTGGGGTCGTTCACGAGCTCCATCCCGTCGCACGTGTACTCCGCCGGCTATCTGGACGAGGACGACATGAGCCAGCTCGCCAATGACGGGGCCGTGGGAGACGTCTGCACGGTCATGCTCCGAGAGGACGGCACCTGGGAGGACATCGAGCTCAACAGGCGGGCCACCGGCCTCGCCCCGCGCGACCTGCGTCGGATCCCGAAGCGCATCTGCGTCGCGTCGGACCCGCTTCGGGCACCGGCCGTGCTCGGTGCGCTCCGCCTCGGGGTGGTCACCGATCTCGTCATCGACGACCAGACTGCAACGGCCGTGATCGCGCGGATGTAGACGGCGGATGTAGACGGCGGATGTAGACGATCCCTCCACCCCGGGAGCGGGAAAACCGGTGGGAACGGTGGCCGCTGAAGCCTAGGGTGACCGACCATGGGCTTCCATCTGGCCGAGATCGACCTCACGAGCGACCCCGCGTCTCCTCTGTCTGGGTTCTGGGACGGCGTGTCCGAGGTGGAGCGTGCGGACAGCCTCGACACCTTCGGCTACGAGGACTTCGCGACCAGCGACAACGAGTCCCGCGTAGCGAACCTCCGCGACGTCCGGCAGCAGCGCCACGCGACCCTGCTCGCCATCGCCGGGCCTGCGCCGCACGGCGCGACCGGCCCGTACGGGCACCGGCTCCTGCCCGCGACGGGTGAAGGGACAGTCAGGCCGGACGACGTGCTGGGGGCCGTGTTCGTGGAGGCTCCGCTGCTCGACAACGAGCACATGGGCTACCTCGAGCCGGTCGTCCACCCGCACCGGCGCGGCGTGGGCATCGGCAGCGTCCTGCTCGACGAGGGCGAGCGCATCCTCAGGGCCTGGGACCGGAGCACCATCCTGGTCTGGGCGATCGTGACGCCGGCTGTGTCGACGGACCTCGAGGGCACCGTCGCCGACCCCGCCGGCACCGTCCGGCTGCGCACCGACGACCCCAAGGTCCGGTTCGCGGTGTCCCGCGGCTACGTCTTCAGCCAGGCCGAGCGGCACAGCGTCCAGCCCCTGCCCGTACCGCCCGAGGTCCTCGACGAGGCGCTCAGGGAGGCACGGGCCAAGGCCGATGGGTACGAGCTGGTGTCCTTCATCGGCACCCCGCCGCTTGACCTGGCAGCGGGCCTGGCGCCGCTGTTCGCGGCGATGGCGACCGACCCGCCCCTGGGGGCGGTCGACTGGCGGCCCGTGGCCTGGCACCAGGAGCGCTTCGTCCAGACGTACGAGCAGATGGCGCGGGGCCAGGCGCTGTACACGACGCTGGCACGCCACATCGACAGCGGGGAGGTTGTGGCGTTCACCCAGCTCAAGGGGCCGTACGAGAAGCCGGCGGTGGTCTTCCAGGAGAACACTCTCGTGCTCCGCGCCCATCGGGGGCACGCGTTGGGACTGTGGGCCAAAGCGGCGAACTGCGCCCTGATCCAGCAGGAACGGCCGTCGTCCCAGCGGGTCCACACGTGGAACGCCGACGAGAACGACCACATGCTCGCGATCAACGCACGGCTCGGGTACAGGCGGGCCAACATCGGCGCAGCCTGGCAGAAGGTGCTGAGCTGACCCGTCCAGCTCTCCGTACGGTCAGTCGGCGAGGGGGGCGAAGCGGCCGCCGGCGGCGGTGAGGATCGACTCGCCGCCGTCTTCCGCCGTGAGCACCCAGCAGCCCCCAGGCGTGACGGCCACGGTGTGCTCCCAGTGGCTGGCGAGGCTGCCGTCGCGTGTGACGACGGTCCAGTCGTCGTCCAGCACGTGGGTCCCGGGGCTGCCGAGCGTGACCATGGGCTCGACGGCCACCGCCGCTCCGATCGGCAGCCGGGGGCCACGATTCCGCCTGCCCAGGTTGGGGACGTCCGGAGTCATGTGCATCTGGGTCCCGATCCCGTGACCGGTGAACTCGGCCACGATCCCGTAACGCTCGGGCACTGAACGGACGTACGACTGGACCGCGGAGGAGATGTCCCCCACGCTCACCTCGGGACGTACCTTGGCCAGACCGGCACTGAGGGCCTCCCGCGTCACCTCGCTGAGCCGGAGCGCCTCCGGAGCGACCTCCCCGACCGCCACGGTCACCGCGGCGTCACCGTGGAAGCCGTCCACGATGGCCCCGAAGTCGATGGACACCAGGTCTCCGTCGGCGAGGACGCGCCCTCCCGGGATGCCGTGGACGACCTGGTCGTTGACGGAGATGCAGACCGTGGCCGGGTAGGGCGGGACGCCGTAGCCGACGTCGTAGTGCAGGAAGGACGACGTCGCCCCTTCCCGTGCCAGCACCTCACGCGCGACCGCATCCAGCTCCGCCGTTGTCGTACCGACCAGGGCCGCCGCCGACATCTCCGCGAGGGCATGAGCCACGACGAGCCCCGCGCGACGCATCACGCGGAGCTCGGCGGTGCTCTTGATCTCGAGACCGGCGACGGTGCGCGGCATCAGACCTTGGCGGTGTCGAGCGCCGCCAGGAGCCGCTCGCTGACCTCGTCAATGCTGCCGTTGCCGTCGACCTCGACGAGAACGCCGGCGTCGCGGTAGTGGGAGAGCAGCGGCTCGGTGGCCTGCGTGTAGACGTCCATGCGGTGACGGATCGTCGCCTCGTTGTCGTCCGGACGGTTCTCGATCTTCGCGCGCAGCAGCATGCGAGCGACGAGCGGCTCCAGGTCGATGACGAGCGACAGCACTGCGTCGAGACCCGTGACCCCGAGCATCCTGTCCAGGGCATCCGCCTGGTGCAGCGTGCGGGGGAAGCCGTCCAGCAGGAAACCGTGGGCGCAGTCGGGCTCCGCCAGCCGCTCCGCGACGATGGCCTCCGTGATCGCGTCGGGCACGTAGTCGCCTGCGTCGATGATCCGCTTCACCTCGCGCCCGAGTGCTGTCCCGCGGGTGATGTTCGAGCGGAAGATCTCCCCGGTGGAGATCGTCGGGATGCCCAGACGGGAGGCGATACGGGCGGCCTGAGTGCCCTTGCCGGCACCTGGAGGGCCCATGATCAGAAGACGCACAGTGGTTTCCTTGTTCTCGTTGGCGGTACGCCTCAGACTAACGAACACCACTTTCCGCCCGATCGGCGGGGTCGTCCACCCTTAGTGCAGGAATCCCTCATAGTTCCGCTGCTGGAGCTGGCTCTCGACCTGCTTCACCGTGTCGAGGCCGACTCCCACGATGATGAGGATCGAGGTGCCGCCGAACACGAACTTCTGGTTGCTGTTGAGCAGGACGATGGCGAGCGTCGGGATCATCGCGATGATCGCCAGGTACAGCGAGCCGGGCAGCGTGAGACGGCTGAGCACGTACCCGAGGTAGCGCTCGGTCGGCTTCCCCGCCCGATAGCTGGGGATGAAGCCGCCGTACTTCTTCATGTTGTCGGCGACCTCCTCCGGGTTGAACGTGATGGCCACGTAGAAGTAGGCGAAGGCGATGATCATGAGGAAGAACGCGAGGTTGTAGGCCCAGTGGTCCCCCTTGGTGAAGTTCTGGGCGATCCACTGCCCTGCGGCCGAGCTGGGCTGGAACTGCGCGTACAGCACCGGCAGGTACAGCATCGACGACGCGAAGATGACAGGGATCACGCCGGCCTGGTTGACCTTGAGCGGGATGTACGTGGTCGAGCCGCCGAACATGCGGGTGCCCACCATGCGCTTCGCGTACTGGACGGGGATGCGGCGCTGCGCCTGCTCCATGAAGATGACGCCCATCATGACGAGGAGTCCCACCGCCACGACGAGGAGGAACACGAACCAGCCCTTCGTGGCGTCCGACTCGTGCGCGACCTTGATCGACCACAGCGACGAGGGGAACTGGGCCACGATCTGGGTGAAGATCATGACGGACATGCCGTTGCCGACGCCGCGGTCGGTGATGAGCTCGCCCATCCACATGATGATGCTCGTGCCTGCCGTCATCGTGAGGATCATGACGACGACGGGGAAGATGTCACTGCTGTACACGATCCCCGTGCATCCCTGGAAGAGCTGGTTGTTCACGGCCAGCGTCGTGAAGGCCGTCGCCTGGATGACGGCCAGGACCAGGGTGAGGTACCGCGTGTACTGCGTGATCTTCGCCGTGCCGGAGGCACCCTCCTGCTTGAGCGCCTCGAGCCGTGGGATGACGACCGTGAGGAGCTGCAGGATGATGCTCGCCGTGATGTACGGCATGATGCCGAGCGCGAAGATGGCCAGCTGCAGCAGCGCACCGCCGCTGAACAGGTTGACCATCGAGTAGAGACCCGCTTGGTCGCCCGTCGCAGCCTGCGTCCTGCAGACGTTGAGCTGCTGGATGTTGACGTTCGGGGCAGGGATCGTCGACCCCAGCCGGAACAGCACGATGATGAGCAGGGTGAACAACAGCTTCTTGCGCAGATCCGGCGTCCGGAACGCGGTGGCGAAGGCCGAGAGCATTCGGGCCCTTTCATCACGACGATTCAGTCCCGGCGCGGACGCCGTGACCCTGCCGCGCGACGGTGCGCCGCGGGCAACCCGGGACAGCCTAGCAAGCGCCGCTGGCACCTGCGGACGCGCTCACGCCCCTGAGTGACCGTGAGTCCGTACTGGCCCGGAAGACGACGTCGGCAGGCCGGTGCGACACCGACCTGCCGAGGTCCTGGAACTGGTTGGGGCTACAGCTCGTTGGCTGAGCCGCCCGCCTTCTCGATCTTGTCCTTGGCCGACGCGGAGAACGCGTGAGCGCTCACCTGCAGGGCCACGGAGAGGTCCCCGTTGCCGAGCACCTTGACGAGCTGCCCGTCACGGACGGCGCCCTTCTCGACGAGGTCCTCGACGCGGACGTCGCCGCCATCGGGGAACAGCTCGGCGAGGCGAGCCACGTTGACGACCTGGTAGCTGACCTTGAAGGGGTTCTTGAAGCCCTGGAGCTTCGGGAGCCTCATGTGGATCGGCATCTGGCCGCCCTCGAAGTTCTGCGGGACGGTCTGACGCGCCCCCGAACCCTTCGTACCGCGACCTGCCGTCTTGCCCTTGGAGCCCTCACCGCGTCCGACACGGGTCTTCGCCGTGTGGGCACCGGGGGCGGGCCTCAGGTGGTGAACCTTGAGTGCCATATCAGTCGACCTCCTCGACGGTCACGAGGTGAGCAACGGCCCTGATCATGCCGCGTACCTCGGGACGGTCCTCGTGGACCTTGCTCTGCCCGATCTTCTTCAGACCGAGTGTCCGCAGCGTCTCGCGGTGATTCGCCTTGCCGCCGACGCCGGACTTGATCTGTGTGACCTTCAGGTTGGCCATGTCAGTGCGCACCTTCCGCACGTGCCCGGAGCAGAGCGGCGGGGGTGACATCCTCCACCGACTTGCCGCGACGACGCGCGACCTGCTCCGGCTCCTCCAGGCTCTGCAGCGCGGCCACCGTGGCGTGCACCACGTTGATCGCGTTGGACGAGCCGAGTGACTTGGCCAGTACGTCATGGACGCCGGCGCACTCGAGCACCGCACGCGCCGACCCGCCGGCGATGACGCCGGTACCGGGAGACGCGGGACGGAGCATGACGACGCCTGCCGCCTTCTCGCCCTGGACCGGGTGAGGAATGGTGCCCTGGATGCGGGGGACGCGGAAGAAGTGCTTCTTCGCCTCCTCGACGCCCTTGGCGATCGCCGCGGGCACCTCCTTGGCCTTGCCGTAGCCCACACCCACGGTACCGTCACCGTCGCCTACGACGACGAGCGCCGTGAAGCTGAACCGACGGCCGCCCTGGACGACCTTGGCGACGCGGTTGATGGCGACAACACGCTCCAGGTACTGGCTCTTCTCGCGCTCCGGCTGCTGGTTGCCCCGACGGTCGTCACGACCACGGCGCTCACCGCCGCGTCGCTGCTGCTGCTCAGTCATAA
>JACRAA010000144.1 GCA_016213595.1 Actinomycetota bacterium
CAACACCTGTGCCGCCTGCCGCAAGGGCGCGACCGCCAACTGCCTCAACGCCGCCCACTATCAGGGCTGCCAAGCCGAGAGGCTGCGCGTGCCGCTGGCGGACGGCACGCTGGTGGCCACGCCCGGACTGCCCGACGAGGACCTCATCCCGAGCATCCTCACGCTGTCCGACGTGATGTGTACGGGATGGCATGCGGCCGTGTCCGCAGGTGTCGGCCCGAGGACGTCGGTCGCTGTGGTCGGTGATGGCGCCGTCGGCCTGTGTGCTGTCCTCGCCGCCGTACAGCTCGGCGCGCCGAAGGTCATCGCCATGAGCCGTCACGAGGCCCGTCAGAAGGTGGCCACGGCCTTCGGCGCGACCCACATCGTCGTCGAGCGCGACGAGGCCGGCATCGCCGCTGTGCAGGAGCTCACCGAGGGCATCGGCGCGGACTGCGTGCTGGAGTGCGTCGGTACGGAGGAGGCGAGGCTCCAGGCGGCCGGGGCCGTACGGGTCGGCGGCATGATCGGTCTCGTCGGCGTCCCGCACGGTGACCTCCCGGTGGAGCGGTTCTTCTGGAAGAACATCGGCATCAAGGGCGGGCCGGCGAACTGCCGGGCGTACCTGCCCCACCTGCTCGACCTCGTGCTCTCCCGGACGATCAACCCGGGTCTCGTCTTCGACCTCGAGCTGCCGCTCTCGGAGATCGCCGAGGCGTACGCAGCGATGGACTCCCGCCGCGCCATCAAGTCCCTCGTCCGCCCGAACGCCTAGCCCTCAACGCAGTCCCCGGGGCGCGGTCGGTTCACCATGTTAAGTGGGAGTGTGTGACGTTCTCATGGCGAATCTGCCATGAGAAGTGACCGCTCACCTACTTAACATGGTGAACCGACCGGGAGCCTTCGAGGCGCGGGCGGCGATTATCGGTGAGGAACGGCTGCGGCAGCTCCACGAGACCGCCTCGGCCGACACGGCGCACCTCCAGCGCTGGCTCACCGAGAACTGCTTCGGCGACACGTACACGCGGGGCGGGATCGTCCTCGTCACGCGGGAGCTGCTCACGGTCGTGCTGCTGGTCTCCCACGGGGGTGCGACTCGCAGGTACGCAGCCACGTGTCGGGCAACCTTCGCGTCGGGACGAGCCGTCAGGTGCTGCTGGACACGCTGGGCCAGCTCGTACCGTTCATCGGCTACCCACGGGATGCTGAACGGCCTCGCGGCCGTGAACGAGCTGGCACCCGCAGAGGGCCGATGCCCTGCGGGCGTGGGACCGCGAGAGACCCTGTACGTGCCGGCGAGAGGACCTGTACGTGCGGGCGAGAGGACCTGTACGTGCCGGCGAGGACCTGGACGCGCCCGCGAGCGGGCAGCGAGGTACCCCGGTCAGTAGCCGATGCGCCAGTTCTCGAGCAGGCCGCGCACGTAGGCCGCCTGGGCGACGTGCGCGAGCGCGTCGTCGATCATGCTCACGATCCGTACGCCGCGGGTGACCGGCTCGCCCCCGAAGTGTCCGATGACGTGGTCGAGGTCGGAGTCCGACAGCCCTCGCACGTACGCGACGAGCGCGTCGATGACGGCGCCGAGGTAGGCGCTCAGGAGCTCGGGGTCGGAGACCTTGACCCTCGCCACGTCGTCCGGCCTGTCGCCGAACCCCATCGCGTCCTCCGACCGGTCCAGCGAGAACCGCCTCACCCAGCCGTCCGCGTTCCAGATCTGGGGCGAGCCCGACAGGCGGGCGAGCTGGGCGTCCATCTGGCGGCCGGCATGCCAGACCAGCCAGGAGATGGAGGAGTGCGTCTCGTCGGGCATCCGGTTGGCGACGTCGGGGGAGATGCCCTCGAGGACCTTGCGGGCTCCGTCAGCCGGTCGTCCTGCTGCGTCCACGAGGATGTCGCGAGCGTCCACGGCCTCTCCTTCGTTCAGAGGTGTCAGCTTCGTTCAGGTATTCACGTTCGGAGGTGTCAACGTTGAGAGGTATCACCGTTCAGAGGTATCAACCTTCAGAGGTATCAACCTTCAGACGTATCAACCTTCAGACGTATCAACCGTTCGGACTGCCCATCCACTGTGTCACGGGGCAGGTCGGGCTGGGGCTCGTCGAGCGACGTCCGTACCGAGCCGAGCGAGCGCAGCTCTTGCCGCCTGCCTGCCCGCCCGGGTCGCGCCGAGGGTCGACGCCGACGCCCCGTACCCCACGAGGAACACCCTCGGGTCCTTCGCGACGTACACGCCGTCCGCGACGATCCCGCCTCCCGGCTCGCGGAGCCCGAGAGGGGCCAGGTGACCGAGCGACGGGCGGAACCCCGTGGCCCACAGGATGACGTCCGCCCGTACGTGCCGCCCGTCCTCCAGGAGCACGCCGTCAGGTACGACCTCGGCCAGAGGGCCTTGCGACACGAGCACACCGGACGCGATCCCGGCGGCGTACGCGTCGGTGAGCGGCAGCTTCGTGTACGAGACCACACTCCCGCTCGGGCGTCCGGCCGCCGTCGCCGCGTTGACCGCCGCCTCGACGTCACGACCCCACTCCTCGTCGAACGGCCGCCTCGTGAACTCGGGGGGCCGTCGGGTGACCCACGTCGTCACGGCACCTGCCGCGTGGAGCTGGAGGAGGAACTGCACCGCCGACGTCCCGGCCCCGACGACCACGACATGGAGGCCATGGAGCTCGTCGGCCGACCGGAAGTCATGCGTATGGAGCTGACGACCGCGGAACCTCTCCCGTCCGGGGTAGTACGGCCAGTACGGGCGCTCCCACGTCCCGGTCGCGTTGATGAGCGTTCGCATCCCGACCCGACCCTCTGTCGTCTCGACGGTGAGCGGCCCCTCGATGTCGGAACCCGTCACGGCGGTGACCCGGACCGGGCGGCGCACGGGGAGGTCGAACACGCGCTCGTACTCCTCGAAGTAGCGCGCGACAACGGAGGATGCCGGCTCGTCGGGGTCTGCGACCGGGAGCGCGAGCCCGGGGAGGGGATGGATGCGATGCGCCGACCCCAGCGTCAGCGAGGGCCAGCGGTGACGCCACGCACCTCCCGGGCCGGGGTTGGCGTCGAGGACCAGGAAGCGGTCACGCTCCAGTCCGCCGGCGACGAGCGCATGGGCCGCGCTGAGCCCTGCCTGCCCGGCGCCCACCACCAGAACGTCCACCTCGGTCACACCCCCACAACGCCGAAAAGTTCTTGGCCAATCCCGCATAAACGCGACCCACGTGACTGGCGTACGAGCCCGGAACATGCAAACATGGGGCATCTGCTCGATTGCGGCGCGGGCCCCCTATCCCCCCGGTGGGCCCGCGCCACAAGCGAGCCGATCGCATGTGGGCCGACGGCATCAGCCGTCGGCCTTTTCCGTCCCTCGAGGGGCGCTCTCTCAGCCCACAGGTGACCCACAGTGTCATCCCATGAGGAACACAAGACGGGGCGATGGAGTTCTGCATATCGGAAGGTGACGGACGGGCACCGCCACGGTCGGGCTTGGGGGCTGAACCGTGACGGTGCCGGCCCCTCCCGGCTTTCCTCGGGCGTCTGTCGTGCCTGGATGAGCAACGTCAGACCGGGTCTCGCAGGGCTCCGACCCGGCTCGACACGAGCACGCCGGCGAGCGCCGCCACCACCATCGCGACGAAGAGTGTCCCGTACGTCAGGGCGAGGTTCCCGGA
>JACRAA010000146.1 GCA_016213595.1 Actinomycetota bacterium
ATACCGACGCCGCGCCGGAAGGGGCTGCAAGATGACTACCGAGACTGCCGGGACCACGCCGCTGATGGGGGTACCAGTAGCGGCCGCAACAAAGACATCGCGGCCACGGCGTCACGCTCGAACCAAGCGGGCTTCGGGATGGACCTACATCCTGATTCTGGTGCTGACGGCGTTCTTCGTCGGGCCGTTCATCTGGCTGGTGCTCGCGGCCCTGAAAGCGCCCGGGGAGTGGACCGCGGTGCCGGTTCACGTCCTTCCGTCCGTGCCGCAGTGGAACAACTTCGTCGCCGCTGTGACCCAGATGAACTTCGCCGCCTACACCGCAAACTCTTTGTTCGTCGCCAGCATCTACTCGGTTCTGATCACCTTGTCCAGCGCAGTCGTCGGCTTCGGGTTCGCTCGGCTGAGGGCGCCCGGCAAGAAGGCCATGTTCCTCGTCCTCATGTCGACGATGATGCTGCCGCAGATCCTCACGCTGCTGCCGACATATGTGATGTTCTCTCAGATTGGTCTGATCAACACCTATTGGCCGTGGGTGCTGTGGGGGCTGGCGGCGTCGCCGTACATGGTGTTCCTGTTCCGACAGTTCTACACGACACTTCCTCGCGAACTGGAGGATGCCGCGATCGTCGATGGGGCGGGATGGGGCCGGATATTCTTCTCGATCTTCCTGCCCCTGTCGAGACCGGTGTTGCTCACCTCGTTCCTGCTCTCCTTCATGTGGGCGTGGGGCGACTTCATCGGCCCCGCCCTCTTCCTGGACCTCGACCGAACGACCCTCGCCGTCGCGATCACCGCCTGGTACCAGGATCCCGCCGGAAATGTGATCCCGACAGTGCAGGCAGCTGCCGCGGTCCTGTACATCGTGCCGGTACTGCTGATCTTCTTCGGCTTCCAGCGCTACTTCATCCGTTCATCGATCGGGTCGGGCATCAAGGGGTGACCGAATCCATGCCAGAGCATTACAGGGCACGGCTGTCAGCAACGCCGGACGGCGTGCGGTTCCGCGACCTCAATCGTAACGGCGTGATGGATCCCTACGAGGGTGCATTGACTGCAGAGGCTCCACCGGTAGGCAAGCTCCCGATCCCGCTGCCTTCGTCCATGGATTCCGTGCGTGCCTGCACAGCCGATGCCGGCCTCGTTGCCGAGGACCTCCTCTATGCCCTGGGCTCGGGCCCGGACATCACTCCCCTCACGAAAGACGACAACCCCTCCGATGACTGACGCCGCCTCGACACCCGGAATGATCACGCTGCCGTCCGACTTCCTGCTCGGCGCCTCAACGGCCGCCTACCAGATCGAAGGTGGCGCGGCCGACGGTGGGCGCGCGGCGTCGATCTGGGACACCTTCAGCCACACTGCGGGGAAGACCGCAGGCGGTGCCACGGGGGACGTTGCATCAGATCACTATCACCGGGCCTCCGAAGACCTCGACATCATCGCGTCGCTGCAGCTGGATGCCTACCGGTTCTCGATCTCGTGGTCACGCGTCATGCCTGCCGGGGAGGGGCCCGTCAACGAGACCGGCCTTGCTTTCTACTCCGACCTCGTTGACGGACTCATCGAGCGCGGCATCGAACCCGTCGTCACCCTCAACCATTGGGACCTTCCCCAGGCGCTCGAGGACAACTACGGCGGCTGGCGGGGGCGGGAGACCGCTGTCGCCTTCGAGAAGTACGCCGAGACGGTCGGTGCCGCACTCGGTGACCGAGTGGCGATCTGGTCCACCCACAACGAGCCCTGGAACAACTCGTTCGCCGGATACGGGCACGGCGTCTTCGCCCCCGGTCTCCACAGCCACGCCGATGCACTTCGGGCAGCGCACCATCTGAACCTTTCGCACGGGCTCGGCGTGCAGGCGCTCCGACGGACCATCACGCGTCCCGATGCGAAGGTCTCGGTCGCGTTGAACATATTCCGCGTCGAGGCCGAGACCCCGGCGGACGCGGACGCCGCCCGACGGTTCGATGCTGTCGCGAACCGTGTGTTCACTGGCCCTATGCTCTGCGGGGCCTACCCTGAGGACCTCATTCTCGACACCCGGCACATCACGGACTGGGAGTTCGTCCTGCCCGGTGACACCCAGATCTGCCACCAGCCGCTGGACCTGCTGGGAATCAACTACTACGAGATCATGCACGTACGAGCAGCACGTGATGTCGTCGATCACCCAGAGGGAGGAACGGCCTTCCCGGGCTCCGAATACGTTGAGCTCTTCCGGCCCCCGGACGCGGAGAAGACGGCCATGGGATGGACTGTCGAGGCGCACGGCCTCGAGGACCACCTCCTCGCGCTCAGCCGCGACTTTCCGGGGCTGCCGCTCATGGTCATGGAAAACGGTGCAGCGTTCGCCGACACCGTGTCGGTCGTCGACGGCAAGCAGATCGTGGACGACAACGAGAGGGTCGCGTACCTCGCGGGACACTTGGCAGCCACCTGTCGGGCGCGACAGCGGGGCGCCGACGTCAGGGGGTAATTCGTCTGGTCGCTCCTGGACAACTTCGAATGGGCGGCAGGCTACGGTCCTCGCTTCGGTGTCGTGCGGGTGGACTACAACACGCTGGAGCGCATCCCCAAGCGAAGCGCTCTCTGGCTCGCGGAGTGTTGCGCATCCCGCACCCTGCCGGCACTCCACATGGCGCTCCCTGAGAAGGCGGCCCGCTTGGCGGCCTTCACCAGGACCCGCTTGACGACCAGCACGAAGGAGCTGCCATGACCAACGTCCGCAGCCTGGTTTCTCGCTTGACACTCGATGAGAAGATCGCCCAGATTCAGGGCATCGAGCCGATGGATTTCCTGGATCCCTCGACGTCGTCGGACGACTCCGACGGGTTCGATAGCTTCCCGGGATTCCAGTACCACGTTGAACGTCTCCCGCTCGTGCGTCCCCATGGAGTGGGTCACCTCTCCCTTGGCCAGCAGCTGAATCGGGACCTGGACGGGCTTCGGCGCACTCTTGCGCGGTTGCAGGAGGTCGCCAGCGAGGTGAACCCGTTCGGGATCGGAGTGCTCGTGCACGCCGAGGGCGTGAGCGGTTTCGTGCACCAACAGGGATACCAGTTCACAACACCGTGGGGCCAAGCCGCGAGCTGGGACCCTGAAGTCAGCGGCACGGTCGGACGGATCGCGGGCGCCCAAGCCCGCTCCGTCGGCGTCCATCTCTTCTTCTCTCCCGTCCTCGACCTCGCCCGCGACATCCGATGGGGCAGGGTCCACGAGACCTACGGCGAGGACCCCGAACTGATCACCCGGATGGCTATCGCTTTCGTCCGCGGCGTGCAAGGCAACGACGGCTCCAGCGGCATTCTTGCGACCGGCAAGCACTTCTTGGGCTACGCCACGTCCATGGGAGGCTTGAACCAGGCCGCGACCCAGCTGGGGCGACGCGAACTCGTCGACGTACACGCCGTACCCTTCCGAAGGTTGATCGCAGAGACCGGACTGTCGGTGGTCATGAACTCCTACAACGACATCGACGGGATTCCGGCGGCGGCGAACCGGTGGCTGCTCACCGACCTGCTCCGCGACGACCTGGGCTTCACCGGCCTCGTGGTCAGCGACTACGGCGCCGTAACCATGCTCCACAGCACGTACCGCATCGCCGCCACACCCGGGCAGGCGGCGGCTATGGCGCTCACCGCCGGGCTGGATGTCGAACTGCCAGGAGACGCCATGACCAGCGGGTTGCGGCAGCTCATCGAGGAAGGCGCCGTGCCGGAACAGATCCTCGACCGCGCCGTCACGAACGTCCTGGAGATCAAGGCCCGCCTCGGCCTCATCCCCGAGATCCGTGCGACCAACCCGAGACCAGCATCGACGGCGGCGGAACGGCCGACGACCGAGCAGCCCGCACGGGACGTGGCAACCGCGAGCATCACCCTCCTCGCAAACGACGGCATCCTGCCGCTCGTCCCTCACTCGGCGAACGTCGCCATCGTGGGTCCGGCCGCCGACGAGCTGCGCATCCACTTCGGTGCCTACTCGACAGCATCGGAAGCCGAGATGGCCAGGGCCGTCTACCTGATCACGACGGGCCAGATCTCGGGGGTGAGCGCCTCCCCTGAGGTGTTCCCGGACCTGTTCCAGATCCGGCTGCCCGGAATCGAGCCGATCTTCGAGAAGGATGCGCGCGCTCTCCATCCGGGGGCGAAGACCGTCGTCG
This sequence comes from Actinomycetota bacterium, assembly GCA_016213595.1. Lineage (GTDB taxonomy): Bacteria > Actinomycetota > Actinomycetes > Propionibacteriales > Propionibacteriaceae > Fen-668. The sequence goes on from JACRAA010000146.1 coordinate 4,166, forward strand.
AGGCAGTGACGGCCGTCGATCCGACCGTTCGGTACCACGAACTGGGGAGCCTTGAGCAGGACGCCCCGGCTCTGGACCGCGAAGCCACCATCGCAGCGGTCGCCGACGCGGATATCGTCATCGCCGTCGTCGGGGAGCGCACCGGCTGGGCCGGAAACAACACCGCCGGCGAGGGACGCACCACTGCGGACCCGGTCCTCAAGGGCAACCAGAACGAGCTGATCACGACCCTTCACAATGCAGGGAAGCGCGTGGTCAGTGTCGTCGTCTCCGGCCGGCCACTCGTGCTCCAGTCCGTGCACGAGGCGTCGTCGGCTGTGCTCCTTGCACCGCTCCTCGGCCCAGTCGCCGGTGCCGTCATTGCTGACGTCCTCTTCGGTGTCGCCGAACCGGGGGGGCGCACCCCGTCCACCTTCCCGCGCCACGGCGGGCAGATCCCCCTCTACCACGGGCACCCTCTTGGAAGCGGCTACGACCACCCGACCCAACCACGGCACGGCAACATCGATCTGGTCGACAGCACCCCGCTGTATCCGTTCGGGCACGGCCTCGGCTACACCACCTTCGACGCCTCACTGGATCACGTCACCATCAGTCGGGAGACGCTTCTCGTGAGCGGCTCGGTCCGGAACGTGGGCGAGCGGACGGGAACCACGGTCGTACAGCTGTACGTCCGCGACGAAGGAGCCAGTGTCGTACGACCGGTACGGCAACTCGTGGACTTCAGCCGGGTCACCGTGGCGGGTGGCGCTGAGGAGACCTTCGCGTTCTCCGTCCCGCTTGCCCGGATGGCCTACACCTGGCCGGACGGGCGCCGTGGTCTCGAGGCGGGGGAGATCACTGTGTTGCTCGGGCTGTCCAGCGCCGACATCCGGGCCGAGGCGAAGGTCGATGTCCCGACCCTCGTGCTGTAACGGCTCACTCCTGAACGCTGCGCTCATGGGCGTTGTGGGCCTCCTGCTCGGGCCCCGCAAGTCTCGACAGACCAGGGACGTGAATGCATCAAGGGGTACCCGAGGGGAGCCACAATGAGTCCCGGTGCCGGAGGATCTCGGGTGAGGATCCGTGACGACTCAGGGAGAACCGTATGAAGTTGTCACCGCACTCGCTGACGACCGGCGGACGGGTCGATCCCCTCGGGATCGGCGCCGATGCTCCCGAGCTCGCATGGCGCCTCCCCGCCGGGCAACGACAGTGCGGCTACGAGATCGAGGTCGCCGAGGGATCTGCCTTCGCTCAGTCGTCGCTGCACTGGCGCTCAGGGTCTGTTGTTGGCGAGCGCCCGTTCGGAGTCGTCTACGCAGGCGCTCCCCTGCAACCTCGCACCCGTTACTCGTGGAGGGTCCGAGTCCTCGACGAGGACGCACCGTCGCCGTGGAGTGCCCCCGCGCACTTCGAGACAGGCCTGCTCGGGAAGGACCGGCTCACTGGCGAGTGGATCTCCGCTCCGTACGCAGGACCGGAGGACCGGCGCGTCCTGTACTTCCGCACGGAGGTCACCCTGCCAGACGGCGTCGCTCGAGCTCGCGCCTATGCCAGTGCGCTCGGCTGGTACAAGCTCTTCGTCAACCAGACGGACGTCGTCGGACACGCGCTCGTGCCGCGCTGGACACCGTTCGACGAGTCAGTGGAATACCAGGTGTACGACGTCACCCAAGCCCTCCACAGCGGTGTGAACGTTCTCGGCATCGCAGTTGGCGACGGACGATTCCGAGGCGCACTCGGCGACGGGGGCTCCGGTGACGCCCGGTATGGGGATCGTCTTGGGGTCGCCGTCGAGTTCGACCTGGAGCTCCTGGACGGGTCACGCATGACGATCACCACCGACGACCGATGGACCGTGGGTACGGGAGGTGTCCGTCGTGCCGATCCCATGCTCGCTGTCGAGGTCGACCTGCGGGTCGACCAGTGCAGGTGGCTCGAGGCGGGCGCGTTCTTGGAAGACGCCTGCGCGGCAGTGGTCCTGCCTGAACATGGCCGCCGTCTGATCGCGGAGGACGTCGAGCGGGTGCGCGACATAGCACGCCTGAGCGGCACGATACGCCGAAGCCCCTCAGGAATGCAGATCATCGACTTCGGGCAGAATTCTGCAGGCATAGCAGCCCTGACACTCCGCGGCCGCCGAGGCCAGCGGGTCGCGCTGACCTACGGCGAGGCCCTCACTCCGGACGGCGAGCTCGACAAGGACTATTTGTTCGTCCGCTCACCCCGACGTCCCGGGCCAACGTTCCAACGCGACACGGTCACGCTCTCAGGAGAACCAACGCGATACTGCCCGTGGTTCACCATCAGGGGCTTCCGCTACGTTGAGGTCGAGGGTGCGGACGATCTCTCG
>JACRAA010000147.1 GCA_016213595.1 Actinomycetota bacterium
GGACCGGTGCAAGCAGCTCGAACGTCTCGGCCAGCTGGGCGGGGGCAGACGTCTCGTACAGCGGCAGGACGACGCCACCTGCGTACCAGATCGCCATCTCCACGACCGCCCACTCGTACCGGGTGGGAGACATCACCGCGATGCTGTCACCCACGCCGACACCGCGGGCGATCAGACCGGCGGCGAGCCGATGCACCTCCTGGCAGAACGTCCGCGTACTGACCTCCTCCAAGCCATGGTCCCTGCGGCGTGCGAACGCGACGTGGTCGGGGAACGTTCTCACGCGCGCCTCGAGGAGGTCGGTGACGTTGCGCAGCCGGGCGGACTCGACAGCCAGCGGCATGGTCGACGTGGTCACCATCTCCCTCCATCCCCCAAGCGATGGTCCCTCGATGGTCGTCCAGGATGGGGACGCGCGACGGCGCACGTCCCTGAAGCGAACTTTACGTCTACGTCAAGCCGAGCGACAGCCCTCGTCAGAGGAGGTGTCGAACCGCCTGGTCACAGCCGGGTCGACGGCACGTGGCTAGTCAGGAGGAGGTTGTCCGTACCTCAACTCGAGGATCGACCGGCAGGTGCGCCCAGAGGCCGCGAACCCACGTCTGGGCAGGATGGTCGCTGATGAGCCACTGCCGGTCAGCGGCCGGGCCGGCCATGACGTTGAGGTAGTACATGTCGTGGCCGGGGGCGGCGACGACGGGCCCGTGCCATCCGTACGGCACGAGGACCGCGTCGCCGGTACGCACCTCGACGAGCAGGTCGATCGGACGCTCCGGGTCCGAGGAGGTCGTCTGGTGGTAGCCGAAGCCGGCAGTCCCCTCGGGCGCCGAGGCGATCTCGTAGTAGTAGATCTCCTTGAGCTCCCGCTCGGTGGCTGTGTGCTCGTCGTGCTTGTGCGCCGGGTAGCTCGACCAGTTGCCGCCCGGCGTCAGCACCTCGCAGACGAGGAGCTTCTCGCACCCCGAGAAGGAGCCGGGCATCGCGTAGTTCCGCACCAGCCGGGTCATGTTCCCCGCGCCGCGAGTCGCGACGGGGCAGTCCGCCGCGGGGAGGAACGCCGGCGGGTACGGCGTCGTGGCCACCGCTGTGGCGATCGCGACCCTGCCCGTCCCTGCCAGGACGATGTCCCGGCCGACGGGCGCGTACACCGCATCTGCGACGCCGGAGAACACGCTCGCCCTCGACAGGTGGTGGGTCTGCTCGGCAACGGCCACGTCGACGTCGGCGGCCAGCGGGATGACGAGGCCCTCCTGGTCGCGAAGAGCGATCGTCAGCCTGTCACCGTCCCCCAGGTCGACAACGTGCAGTCCGGTGTACGACCAGTCGCCGCGAGTCGTCGGGTCGATGGAGAGACGCACCGGGCCCGGGTGGTCGCGGAGGACGTACGAGCTCGTGGACACCTCGTGCGGGATCGACATGTCAGCACATTACTGGGCGGTGCACTGCCTCACGAACGCCTCGAACAGGGCCTGGGAGGCGGCGTCGACGACCTGGTTCATCTCGGGATGCCACTGCACGGCCACGAGCCAGGGATAGTCGGTGGCCTCCACGGCCTCGATGATGCCGTCAGGAGCAGTCGCGACGACCTCGAGGTCAGCGCCCAGGTCCTTGATGGCCTGGTGGTGGAAGCTCGTGACGGCGAAGCCGGGGCCGACGATCCCGGACAGCCTGCTCGACGCAGTGACCGTCACGTCATGGCTCGCCAGGTGACGTGCGGAGCGCTGCGCGTGCTGGATGGCGTCCGGCACCTGCGCGGGGATGTCCTGGTACAGCGTGCCGCCGTACGCGACGTTGACGAGCTGGAGGCCGCGGCAGATGGCCAGGATGGGAAGCCCGCGACGCTTCGCCTCCGCGAGAAGCGCGAGCTCGTGGGCGTCCCGGTCGGGGGTGGTCGCGTTGAGGCCACGGTGCGGCTGCTCGCCGTAGGCCGCGGGGCTGATGTCCACGCCGCCCGTCAGGAGGAGGCCGTCGCAGAGCGCCAGCTGATCGGCGACCGAACCCTCGTACCTGCTCACGTCATGAAGGGCCAACGGCATCGGGAGACCGCCGGCGTCGAGCACGGCGCCGACGTAGTCGACCGATACGTACGTGAGCGGGTACTGGGCCACAGGTCCGTAGTCCACTGCCATCCGACCCGTCGACATCCCGATCACCGGCCGTGCCACGGTTCCTCCTCGCCTCGAGTACCCGCCCATTCTGGCGCTGTCCTACGACTCGGCCCGGCCGCGTCCACGCCGCCGCCCGGGACGTATCCTGGCGCCATGCCCCCCACCCCCGCCCGACACGACGCAAAGTGTCCTGTGCGAGCTGGGGACTTCTGTTCGCTGTGCTGGCCGGGTGCGACGGGCCCCGCGGACTGCGGCCTGGTCTACCTCGCACGCAACGATCCCGAGCTCTGGGACCTTCGTACGGAGATCCTGCGCAAGCAGCGAGAGGCCTGACCTCGAGGTCGTGGCCGCTCAGGCCTGCGTCCTCCTCAAGACGTCGGGACGTGAGTGGGCTACTGGCGGATGGACATGTCGAACGAGTAGAGGCTTGCCCTGTACACGTGGCTCCCGTGCTCGACGATCCGGCCCGAGTCGCTGTACGCCACGCGGTCGAGCGTGAGGAGCGGTGCCCCTGCCTTCTCGCCCAGCAGCTGCGCCTCCGCGTGCGTCGCCACTCGGGCGCCGATCCGCTGAGTGGCGCCCGCGATCGTGATCCCCTTGTCCCGCAGGCTCGCGTACAGCCCTGACGCGCCCAGCGCCGAGTAGTCCGGAGCGATGTCCGCGGGGAGCTCGTTCGTCAAGATGGCCAAGGGCTCACCGCCCGCGAACCGGAGCCGGCGGATGGTGAGGACGCCCGCCTTGGGCGGGAGACCAAGGGTCTCCGTGGTCTCCGGCGAGCCGACGGCAATGGAGAACTCGAGCACGGAGGTAGTGGGGCGACGACCCTCCGCCTCGAGGTCGTCGAACAGGGACGTCAGCCGGAGCTGACGGCGGACCTGGCTGGGCGCGACGACGGTGCCGCTCCCCCGGCGACGGGTGACGAGCCCTGAGTGGACGAGGTCCTCCATCGCCCGCCGCACGGTCGGGCGCGACAGCCCGAGGCGCGCAGCGAGGTCGATCTCGTTCTCGACGCGCGCCCCCGGACGCAGCTGTCCGGACGCGATCGCGGCGCGGTGGGCGTCGGAGATCTGTTGGTGGAGAGGGATCTCGGACGTACGGTCGACCACGATGTCCAGCTCCGCCACGACGACCTCCTGCCCGGATCCCTCCGGGAGGGAGCCAGCTTGTCCAGACATTTCTCTGCCATGCCTGGCGAAAGGCGCAGTCTATGACACGCGCTGATCGCCGCCCTAACCCTCGGGTCGCCGATGCGACCGCTGTACCTCCCGCTCCGGCGAGAGGACGAGGACTGGACGAGCCAAATGTCCTGACATATGATGCCCACATGCCGACGGCCCCACCGCCCACGCCGCCCGTGATCACCATGGGCCGCTGCGGGGTGGACCTGTACCCGCTGCAGGTGGGTGTCGGCCTCGAGCACGTGTCGAGCTTCGGCAAGTTCCTCGGCGGCAGCTCGACGAACATCGCCGTGGCGGCGGCCACCCTGGGCATCAGCGGGGTGGCCACGATCACCGGGGTCGGTGACGACCCCTTCGGCCGCTGGGCGCGGATGGAGATGCAGCGACTGGGCGTCGACGACCGGTACGTCATCACGTCCGACGCGTACCTCACCCCCATCACGTTCTGCGAGATCTTCCCGCCCGACAACTTCCCCCTGTACTTCTACCGCCGACCCAGCGCCCCCGACCTGCAGGTGACACCCGACGACATCCCCGCGGAGGCGATCCGCGACGCGCACGTCTTCTGGTTCACGGGCACAGGCCTCTGCCAGGAGCCGAGCTGGTCAGCCCATCTCGTCGCCCTCGACCACCGCGGACGCCGCGAGCACACGATCTTCGACCTCGAC
>JACRAA010000150.1 GCA_016213595.1 Actinomycetota bacterium
CCAACCTCCTGGGGGAGCCTGTGGGGCGGGACTCGCTCAACGCGGTCGCCTGGCCCGCCGCCGTGCTCGTCGACAGGGACCCTGTCGCTGTCGTGGCGACCCTCACGGCGGACCATGTCATCCGACCTGTGCCGGCCTTCCAGCTCGCGCTCGACGAGGCCTTCCGGGCGGCCGAGATCGACCCTCTCGCCATGGTGACGTTCGGTGTGGTCCCCACGGCGCCCCACACGGGGTTCGGCTACCTGAAGCGCGGTCTCGCGGTCGAGGGCCTGTCCGACACGTACGTGGTCGACGAGTTCAAGGAGAAGCCGGACCTGGCGACGGCGCTCGGCTACCTGGCGAGCGGGGACTACTGGTGGAACTCCGGGATGTTCGTCTGGCGCGCCCAGACGCTCCTGGACCAGCTCGCGGTGCTCCAGCCGGTCACGTACTCCGGCGTCACCGAGCTCGCGAGCCACCCCGAGCTCCTGGAGACGATCTACCCGTCACTGCCCAGGAACAGCGTCGACTTCGCCGTCATGGAGCCGGTGTCCAACGGGCTCGCCAGCGCTCACGTCGTCGCCGTCCGGCTCCCCATCGAGTGGTACGACGTCGGCGGGTACGCGGCACTGGCCGAGCACCTCCCGCAGGAGGACGGCAACGCCGTCGACGGGCGCGTGGTGGCGCTCGACAGCACCGGGAACGTGGTCGTGAACCGGGGGCGTGACGGCTCGCTCATCGCGCTCGTCGGGCTGAGCGACACGGTGGTCGTCACAGCCGGCGAGATCACCCTCGTGTGCCCGAAGGACCGGGCTGAGGACGTCAAGAAGCTGGTGGCCGCTGTGACGAAGGTCGTGGGCGAGGCGTACGCATGATCGACCGCATGAAGGCCCTCCGGGAGAGCGGCACGCTCGTCGCTGTCGTTGTCGTCCTCGTCGGCATCGCGGTCTCCAGCGGTCGCATCGCCACAGGCCTCCGCAGCCATCCACTGCCCCAGGTCCTCCGCGGGGTCAGCGGGCTGTACGGGCTGGTCGACGCTCTGGTGCTGACCGTGCTGGCCCTCGCCTGCGTCCTCGTGAGCCCTCCGACGCGTCACGCCAAGCAGCTCACCCTCGCCGCGTCCGTCCTGCTCTGGCTCGGCGCGGTCGCCGGTCTGGTCTTCCTCGTCGTGTCCCTCGTGGGCGCGGGGGAGAACTCGCTGTCGCGGATCCTCGAGTCCATCGGTGGGCTCACGGATGTCGTCCTGCGGGCGCTCATGGGGTACGGGCTCCTGCTCGGCTGGCGTCTCGCCTCCGCACCGCCCGCGGCACCCGATGCCGCAGTCTCAGGGGCGCCGGAGGAGACGGCTCAGGAGATGGTTGGGGCGGGGGGTGAGGAGGCACGCTCGCCTGCTCCCGTCTGGCGTCCGGACGATGCCACGGGTGTGGTCTGGCGCAGCGCGGCGGACGCGGCGGGCGGCGCTCCGGCCGGCACCTACGGCTCGACCTCCCCACGCTCCGGGCCGCCGGTCTGGGACCCGGCCGCGGACGTGACGCGCCACGACCGAGAAGGCCGACACGAGCCCGAGGATCCCCCTCGCTAGCCTGTTGCGCAAGTTTTGTGAGGATCTTTGTCGATTCGTCCATACCGGTTGACTAATGCGAGTCACACGCGTGTAATTCACCTTAAGAGGTGCACAACTGGGGTGGGAGGCGGCACATGCAGCAGGTGTGGGAGGTCGGCGGAGAAGCCGACGAGGGCACACTGGGCTGGCAGGAGAGGTCCCTGTGCGCTCAGACCGACCCCGAGGCGTTCTTCCCCGAAAAGGGGGGGTCGACCCGGGAGGCCAAGAAGGTCTGCCGTTCCTGCGATGTCAGGGCTGAGTGCCTCGAGTACGCGCTCGCCCACGACGAGCGGTTCGGCATCTGGGGCGGCCTGAGCGAGCGCGAGCGTCGTCGTCTCAAGAAGAGGGCTGTCTAGGTCGTTGTGTAGGCTCACCGATCGCGGGCGGGACCCGACCGACGACCGAGGGAGCGCATGACCGACACCACCGCTGAGCTCTGGAGCTGGGTCGACGCCGAGCCCGAACACATCGCTGACGTGCCCGGCGGGGCGAGCGTCACCGCTGTCCTCGTGGCACGCAACGCCGAGTCCTGGTTGAAGGACACGCTCCGCTCCCTGACCGGCCTGACGACGCGACCTGGACACGTCCTCGCCGTCGACAACGGCTCGGAGGACGGTACCGGCCAGATCCTCGCCGGCGCTGTCGGTGCAGCCCTCGACGAGGTCATCCAGGGCGATGCGTCGTGGGGCTTCGGTGAGGCGGTCGCGGCAGCACTGGACGGACGAGGGCACACTGAGTGGCTCTGGTTCCTGCACGACGACGTACGGGTCGCTCCCGACTCCCTCCACCAGCTCCTCACCCAGACCGCCCGGACGCCCCAGGCGGACATCGTCGTCCCCATGCTCGTGCGGCCGGGCCGTCGGCGCGACGCCCCCCGCATCTCGGAGCTCGGCGCCTCGATCTCTCACGGCGGCCGCCGTGAGCTGGGCCTCGAGCCCGGTGAGATCGGCCAGGGACAGCACGACCCCGAGCAGGTCCTGGGCGGGTCGACGTGCGGCATGCTGGTCCGCTGGTCCCTGTACGAGCAGCTGGGCGGGTTCGACCCCGCGATCCCCATGCACCGTGACGGGGTGGACCTCGGGTGGCGAGCCACGCTCGCCGGTTCGACCGTCATGACCTGTCCCGACGCTCGCATCGTCCATCGCCAGGCATCGCTCAGGGGCCTGCGGACCGGGACGCTGGCCGAGCAGCGGCACCGGACCGAGACCGGGTACGACCGGTACCTGGGCATGCGTACCGTCCTCGCTCATCACCGCGGTCTCGGGGCCATGTGGGCCGCGTTCCGGTTGACCCTGGGCACGCTGCTCGGAGCCCTCGGCCTCCTGCTGGGCAAGCGCCCCGAGGCGAGCCTGGAGGAGCTCCGGGCCCTGAGCGACCTCATCACCTCCGGCAGGGGGACTCGAGGACTACGGCGTCGCATCGGGCAGCTCGGCGCGACGAAGCAGACGCGCCACCGAGTGGCCCGCCTCAGGCCGCGGAGGCTCTCCGGCCTCGTACGGCTGGCCGACACGCTGTGGGCATGGTCTCAGGAGCGGCTGCGGGTGCTCACGAGCTCCACCGAGCTGAGCCTCGACGAGCTCACGGGTGACGACTACTCGGGTGGCCCCCTCCGCGCGAAGGCGGTCTGGCCCTGGGTCGCCGGTGGGCTGGGAGTCACCGCCCTGCTCGTCGCCGGCAGGCGGCTCGTCGGGGCCGGGGCGCTGACCTCGACCGAGCTGCTGCCGGCACCTGACACCGTCGGTGCGGCCGTCAGGGCCTACGTGGAGCGCCCGGCCGGCTCGCCGGTGCCACCGGCTCCCTGGGAGGGAATGGCTGCCGTCGCCTCTCTCGTCGGGGTCTTCCCGACCTGGGCGGCGGTGGCCGCTCTCTGGCTCGCCGTACCGGCGGCAGGCATCGCCATGGCCGCCTTCCTCCAGCCGTTCGTACGCAGCGCACGCCTTCGCTGGAGCGCCGCCTTGACGTACGCGCTGCTGCCGGCGCTCGTGGGCGGCTTCGCGCGCGGACAGGTCTGGCTCGCCGTGTGGACCGTGCTGCTGCCGCTGTTCGCCGCGTCCCTCGACCGCTGGCCCGGTTCCGGCAGCGTGGTGGACCGGCTGCGCGAGCCGGCCTGGGCCGCGCTGCTGCTGACGGTTGCCACGGCGATCGCGCCCCTGTCGTACGTCCCCGGCGCCGCAGCACTCGTCGTGATCGGCGTCCGGCGTGGCGGGATCGGACGCTCGCTCCTCGCAGCTCTGCTGCCGCTGGCCGTGCTGGCACCCTGGGTCCAGCCGTTGCTGCGCTTCCCGTGGCGCCTGCTGACAGGGCCGGACCCGATGCTCGCCGACGGGGGCACAGTCCCGGCGTGGTGGCTCTTCCTCGGCCGTTCCGCCGGCGCGGGCCTGCCCCCGCTGTGGCTGTCGGCCGTCGTGGTCGGGCTGCTCTGGGCGGGCGCCGCGTTGGCCACCGCGCAGACCGCGGGCAGCTGGCGGTTCGCGGCCGGCGGTACGGGACTCGTCGTCGTCGCCGCTCTGCTGAGCCGTACCATCGTGCCGGTCGCGACGGGACAGGTACGACCCATCGTCACCATGTGGCTCGTTGCGGGTCTGGGCTGCCTCGTGGTGGCGACGGTCTCCGGCCTCGACCAGGCGCGGCGGCGGCTCGCTGCCCAGAGCTTCGGGAGCGGCCAGGCCGTGAGTGCGGTCGTCGTGGGGATCGGTGCCCTGCTGACCGCGGTGGCGCTCGGGTGGTTCGTGGTCGGCGGCCTCGGTGCGCCGCTCCACCGCGGCCAGTCCGCGACGCTGCCTGCGTACATCACGGACACGGAGAGCAGCGACCTCCGCGCCCGCACGCTCATCGTGTCCCTGTCCGACGGCAGGGTGGCCTGGCTGCTCCACCAGGCCGACCACACGGTCTGGGGGGACGGCGAGACGGGCCTGTCGCCCGTCGAGCCGGAGGTCCGTACAGCCGCGGAGAGGGTCGTCGCACAGATCGCGGCCGCCCGACAGGACGACGAGGTGGCCTCGGAGCTCAGCGCGCTGGGAGTCCTGTACGTGCAGGTCCGGGGCATCACGCCCGAGGTGAGCGCCGCCCTCGCCGCGTCCCCCGGCATCTCACGCGGCGGGGCGACGAACGGGGTCACCGTCTTCACGGTCACAAGCCGACCGAGCCGGATGCTGCTCCAGCAAGGCGACGCGACGCAGGCCGTCACTGGCTCGCTGTCGTCGTCCGCGACGGGGACGCTGCTCCTCTCCGAGGCGGCAGACCCTCGCTGGCAGGTGACGGTTGGCGGGGTGCGGCTCGAGCGCGCCGCTTCACCCGACTGGCGGCCCGCCTTCGCTCTCACCGGGCAGACCGGGAAGGTGAGCGTGCAGCTCGCCCCTGACCCCTGGTCGCGTTGGCTCGCGCTCGCCCAGCTCGTGGCCATGCTCCTGCTCGCCCTGTTCGCGGCGCCCGCCGTCAGCCGGGAGTCCGACGACTTCCGTGCCGGTCGGCACTCAACGGAGGCCGAGGAGAGCGTCGGTCGCCGATCCGTCGGAGGGGCATCATGAGACCTCGGGGCATCATGACACCGCGTCTGTGGCGCGCCGTTCTGGCCCTCATCCTCGTCGCCCTGGCCGCGGCCGGGCTGACCTTCGTCCCGTCCCGCGCGCTGCCGCATGCCCAGGTGGAGGTCACCGGGACGCAGTCCCTGGTCTGCCCCTCGCACGACCCGGCCGTACTGGCGACGACAGTGTCGGCGGCGGACACCGCGGACGTCGCGGGCAGGGCCATCCAGGCCACGGCGTCGACGCCGGTCCCGACGACGGGTGTCAAGGGAACCGCGCAGCCGCACGTGCTCTCGGGGAGCCAGGCGATCGGCGGCTTCTCGTCGGCCACGGCAGCCTCGGGACCTCTCAAGGGACTGTGGCTTGCATCCTGCAGCCCGCCCTCGGTCGAGCAGGCGTTCGTGGGCCTCGTGGCGGACGCCGCCCACACGGTCTCCCTCCTCGTGACGAACCCGGACCCCACCCAGGCGACTGTCGACATCACCTTCTATGGACCGAAGGGCCGTCTCGACGTCCAAGGCTCGCGCGGGCTGAGCGTCCTGGGCAACAGCACCCGGCAGGTACCGCTCGCACCGCTCGTCTCCGGTGACGGCACCCTGACGGCGGTCGTCACCGCCTCACAGGGCCGTACCTCCACATATGCCCGCGTGACAGGTACGGCCGGGAACGAGTGGGTCTCTCCGTCGGCTCCCGCGGCCACCTCGGCGACGGTCGCCGGGATCCCCGGCGGTGCCGGGAGCCGCAGCCTCGTCGTCACCAACACCTCCGACCGTCGTACGACCGCGAAGGTGGAGGTCCTCTCGGCAGGCTCGACGTTCGTGGCCGCCGGCGCGGACGCCGTCGCCCTCGACCCCGGCGCCACAGTGGCCGTCCCCCTGGAGACGGCCCTCGGGGGTGAGGTCTCAGGAGTACGCGTAACCGCGACCCAGCCGGTGGTCGCGGCGGTGTGGTCGACGGACGCCGGCGGCGACATCGCCGTCTCGCCGGCGCGGCCGGCCTTCCAGGGCCTGTCCGTCGTACCGATCGTCCCCGGCAGCGTGCTCGTCGCGTCAAACCCGGGCAGTGGTGTTGCCTCCCTGAGGGTGACCCTGCGGAACGGGGCCTCGCTGGTCGACACGGCCACGGTGACGGTCAACCCGGGAACGAGCGTCCAGGTGCCCATGACCACCGGTACATCGGCAGAGCTCGCCACCGACTCTCCCGACCTGCGCCTCACGACGGTGGTGACGACGCTCGGCTCGGTGGCGGGTCTCGGCGTTGCGGCATGGGGACCCGGAGGGCCGGGTCAGGTGAAGGTCTCACCGACCCTCGACCCGAACCTGGCCTGACGCCGGGCTCAGTCCTCGTCGTCCTCGTCGTCAGGGTCGAGCCGCTCCACAGGGATCCCGGTCAGCGCCGACACCTGCTCCACGAGGGTGCCGTGGATGAGCGCCCGGAGCTGACGACGGGTCGTGGCGCGGTGCTCGATCGGCCGGCGGTACACGACGATCCTCGCCGGGGACGACGACGTCCCCTCCTGCGCCGCGGCGAGCGGAACCCGGCTCGACCACTGGCCCGCCATGTCGGGAACGTCCTCGAGACCCACGTCGACACCCACGAGCGCCTCGGGGGCTGCGGCGGTGATGCGCGCGAGCGACTCGGACAGGCTCTGCAGGAAGAACTCCGAGCGTGACACCGGACGGTCGCGGCGCAGAGCGCGGCCCGCCACGCTGTTGGCAGGAGCCAGAGGGCCACGCATGCCCCGCTGGTGGCGGTCGCGGCGGTCCGGCATGAGCCCCACTCTAGTGTCGACGCCTCCTGGCACCGGCTTCTCAAGTCGACGACATGCCCCACGAATCCTCGACCGCTGGGGCCGGGCGGGCTAGCGTGCGACCGTGAGAAGGCGCTGCTCGAGGTCGGGCTGCTCGGACGTGGCCGTCGGCACGCTCACGTACGTCTACGCCGACTCCACCGCGGTCCTGGGACCGCTCGCGCTGAGGGCCGAGCCAGGCTGCTACGACCTGTGCCGGGCCCACTCCCAGAGCATGTCCGCACCGCGCGGCTGGGACGTCATCCGCCTGCCACTGGACGAGAACCAGCCCACGCACTCCGCAGACGACCTCATGGCACTCGCAGACGCCGTGCGCCAGGCCGCAGGCGTCGGGGAGGATGCACCGAAGCGGCCCGCCAACGTCGTCGAGCTCGCGCGCAGGGGACACCTGACGCTGCTCACGGACGCCGACCCCGC
>JACRAA010000151.1 GCA_016213595.1 Actinomycetota bacterium
GATCGTGTGGCGCCGGTTGAGGTGCGGCGTCTGCCCGACGGTGATGAAGAACTGGGAGCCGTTCGTGCCCGGGCCGGAGTTCGCCATGGCCAGCAGGTAGGGACGGTCGAAGCTCAGGTCAGGGTGGAACTCGTCGGCGAACGTATAGCCGGGGCCTCCTCGTCCGTCGCCGCGCGGGCAGCCGCCCTGGATCATGAAGCCGTCGATGACCCGGTGGAAGACCAGGCCGTCGTAGAAGTTGCCGGTCGTCTTCGCGCCGGTCGTCGGGTCCGAGTACTCCTTGGTCCCGGTCGCCAGGCCGACGAAGTTCGCGACCGTCTTGGGTGCCTTCGTGTCGAACAGCTCGATGACGATGTCGCCTCGGTTGGTGTGCAGTGTGGCCGTGCTCACGCGTGTCCTCTCTTCGTGGGTCAGCTCTTCGTGGGTCAGCGACCACCGTAGCCGGAACTAGGCGGCGATCAGATTCTCGAAGCCCTGGGAGCCCACCGCCATCCCGGCTACGGTGGACTTGTCTCCTGTCCAGGAGCCGTTTCCGATATCGGAAGGACAACGATGTTTCGCAAGCAGACCTTGCGCGAAGCCGCCGCAGAGACTACTCACACGGCCGCTGAGCGGGGAGCCGCTGCGCTCGAAGCCGCCATCGAGCGTCTCCAGCCGCTTCTCGAGCAGGCCGCTGAGAAAGTGGCGCCCCTTGCAGACGACGCGCTGAAGAGGGCCGACCACGCCCGCCTCAGCGCCGCCAAGTACGCCGCAGACACGCTCGACTCGGTGCAGCCACAGATCAACGAGGCTCTCGACAAGGTGAGCCCCGCCGTCGAGAAGGCACAGCGCGCTGTGCAACAGGACTTCATCCCCAAGCTCATCGAGCTGCTGCGCGAGGCCTCGGAGCACCCAGCCGTCGTCGGGATCCTCGAGGAGGCCCGCGAGGCAGTGGACGAGGTCGAGACCCGGGGCGGAGCCGCACTGGCTGCCGCCAAGGGTGAGCTGGAGCGGCCGAGGAGGTCGAAGGGCAGGACCTTCGTCCGGCTCGCCGTCGTGGGGGCGCTGCTCGGCGCCGTCGCCGTCGCCGTGAGGACCTTCCTGGGCTCGAAGGACCAGGGCTGGGCCCCTCACCAGCCAAGCCCGGCCTACACCTACACCGACACTCCGACCCCGAAGGAGCCCGAGCCGGAGCCCGAGCCGGTCGACGACGTCTCGGAGGACGTGGAGGACACGCTCGACGAGACGGTGATCGGGGAGACGGCGACCGCGGAGCCGAGCCTCGTGTTCGGTGAGGGCTCCTACGTGGGTGCCGAGCCGCCGGAGGGCTTCACGATCAAGGGCAACGACCGCTCGATGAAGTACCACCTGCCGGAGTCGGGCGGCTACGACAGGACGAACGCCGACGTGTGGTTCAACAGTGAGGAAGCCGCGCAGCAGGCAGGGTTCTCGCGCGCCCAGCGCTGAGGCTCCACCCGCACTCCCGAGCGGTGGTCATCCCCGGTGGATGGCCACCGCTCGTCGCGTCCCGGGTCAGGCGAACAGGGTCGCCCCGTACTTCAGGAACACCAGCGCGACCACGCCGACGAGCCACAGCGTGACGATGACGGTGTCGAGACCCATCCTGAGAGCCGCCTTCGCCCACTCGTGAGCACGTTCGGGCAGGAACAGGTTGTTGTCGCGCAGGTTCACGTGCGTGAGCGACGTGAACACGAGCGTCGTCGACAGGGTGACCAGCAGGCACCACGGGCAGAGCGCACCGATGACGTACAGGGCCTGGAAGAACAGCCAGTACGCGAAGACAACGCCCAGGGTGTAGACGACCTGAGCGGCCAGCATGAAGCCGCGCGGGAACCGCACCTTGGCGAGGCTCGCGACCGCGATCGTGATCACGACCGGCTCGGCGAGCAGCCCGAGGTAGGCGTTGGGGAACCCGAACAGGTGTGCCTGCCAGGAGCTGCCCACCGTGCCGCAGCTGATCCGCGCGTTGATGTTGCAGGCAAGGTTGGCCGCAGGGTTCTTCGCCAGCGCGATCGCGTCGACCGACAGGACGAAGGACGCGAGCAGGCTCAGGCAGGCCGAGACGAGCATTGTGGAGAAGATCCACGCGTTGGACTGCCGCAACGCATGCGCCCTGTCCGTCAGACCGCTCACTTCGCCGCCTCGACGGCAGTCTTGAGCGTCCCCGGGGTGTAGAGGTCACCCGAGAAGACCTTGCCGTTGATCTTGACCGTCGGCGTGCTCTGGATGCCGTCCGCGAAGGCCGCCTTGTTCGACTTGTTGACGAAGTCGACGTTCGGCTTGTTCGCGAAGGTGGCGATGACGGCGTCGCTGACGCCCGCGGCGCGCGCACGGTCGGCGATCTGGGCGTCAGTGAGCCCGGTTGACCCCTCCGCCGGCTGGTCGACGTACAGGGCGGAGTCGAACGCCAGGGCTGCGGTGGGCTGCTGCTTGGCGACCGTGACGAAGGCGTCCCCAGCACGTGTGGAGTAGCTCGTGCCGCTCGACGACGGGTCGAGGAAGTTCATGACGTGGAACACGGCCTTCGCCTTGCCGGAGTCGACCAGGGACGTCAGGTCCGCCGACTGGGCCCGGTCGAACTGGCCGCAGTACGGGCACATGAAGTCCTGGTAGATGTCGATCGTGACGGGCGCCGAGGCGGAGCCGATCGTGAGGGCGTACGACCCGTCGTTGGTTGCCTTCTTGCTCAGTGCGGGGACCACGACGACCGCGAGCAGGACGACGACCGCGACGACGACGACGCCGAGAGTGGCCAGGCTCAGGCGCCGGCGGACCTTGGCCTCCCTCTCCTCCTTCTCGCGTGCCTGACGCATGAGGTCGCGCTGGCTGGCCGCGGCTGCTGCGCGCTCCGAGGCGGGTGTCGTGACGGTGGTGGCGCCGCTGAGGCTGCGCTTCTTCTTCTGTTGTGGCATGGCAGTGTCCTTGCGTCCGTATGGCTGGACCGGCTCGCGGGCAGGGGTCGAGGACGGCGCGGGCCGGTGGGTCAGGTCCTCAGCAGGAGCAGGACGGTGGACCCCGCCGGACGTGCGGTCGGGCTGCGGTGCGCACAGGTCGTACGACGACGGGGACCATCGCCGGACGTCCCAGGTGGATCACGATGGAGGTGGCCGTCGAGACGGCGAGGTGGATCCGGCGGGCGAACCACTGGCGGAGCTGCCGCAGCGCGTGGCGGAGCCTGAACCCGACACCGACGGCGGCTGCGAAGGCCAGAACGCCCAGCAGCAGCGTCGTGACCGACACGGTGAGGGCTGCGTGGGCCAGGAGGTGGTACGAGGGCGTCGGGGCGTAGCTGCCGTGGGGGCAGTCGGATCCGCCGGCCAGGACCTTGAGCTGCAGCCCGACCGCGGCGGACACCGGGTCGGCGCCGAGGCAGTCCGGCATGGTCCGGGCCAGGGCGAGCCGGGAGATCGGCGACAGGAGTCCCTGGACGCCGAGCAGGACGAGCGCCAGCGAGCCCAGCAGGCGGTACGCACGCTGCTTCATCCTCACTGCTCCTCCCGGTTCTCGTCGCGGCTGACTGTACGTCGACAGGCTGTGGCCGCTGCGCCCCGGCCCAGGAAAAGCTCGCACGTCGCTCACAAACGGCCTTCCCCAACGGCTTGTGGGGTGACCGACAAGGAGCTCACATGCCGTTGGCGCCCCCGCCCCCCCCCCAGCCCCCCCCCC
>JACRAA010000148.1 GCA_016213595.1 Actinomycetota bacterium
GCGGGCGCCGGTGGCACCCGTGGCACCGGTCCGGCCCTTCAGCTTGGCCTGCGCCTTGGTCGAGAGGTCCTTGACCTTGAGGCTCTTGTTCTTGATGTCCTGGCTCGTGACCGAGTTGTCCTTGATCTGCTTGCCGCTGATCATCAGGGCGGCCGTCGCGCCGGCGCCGGCCGTGGCCACGAGGGCGATGGCGGCGACGAGGGTCACGAGTGCGGTGCGGGGCGTGAACTTCATACGGGGATCTCCTGGTGAGCGTGCCCGAGATCGATGTTGACGTGCCGTGGACGTCCGTTGGAGATCGAGGGTAGGGCGACGGCGGCGTCGCGCACCGTCTTTCCACGGAATTCGCCGGCGGTCGACCGCGGAGTTCCCGATCCCGTCGCACGGGTTGTTCAATGAGTCCGTGACACTGCCCGGCCACGACCAGTCCAGCGCACGGGTCCGCATGGAGTGGGGACCGACGGGCGCTGCGGCCGTCCCGGCCGACTACGCCGTCGTCGTCGACGTGCTGTCGTTCACCACCACGCTGAGCGTCGCGCTCGAGCGGGGGATCGAGGTCTTCCCGTTCCGCTGGCGCGACGCGCGGGCCGCCGAGCACGCGATGCGCCACGGCGCCACCCTCGCCGTCGGTCGCTTCGAGGCGATGTCCCGCGGGGACGCGCGGCACGTCTCGCTCTCGCCGGCCAGCCTGTCGGAGGTGGAGGGGATCGAGCGACTGGTCCTGCCGTCGCCCAACGGCTCGACCATCGCGTTCGCCCTCGCCGACTCCGGTGCGCAGGTCGTGGGTGCGTGCCTGCGCAACGCCGGAGCGGTCGCGCGCTGGCTCGCACCCCGGGTCGAGGGCGGCGCCAGCGTGGTCGTCGTACCCGCCGGGGAGAGGTGGCACGACGACACGCTCCGCCCCGCGGTCGAGGACCTCTGGGGAGCCGGGGCCGTGCTGGACGCCCTGCTCGACGCCGTGGGCAGCGAGGCCGAGGTCACCAGTCCGGAGGCCCGGATGGCCGTCGCTGCGTGGCGCGCGGCCCGACTGCCCGACGACCTGCTCCGGTGTGCCGGCGGGGTCGAGCTCACCGAGGTGGGATTCGTCGCCGACGTGGAGATCGCCGCGCAGCACGACGTGAGCGAGGTCGTGCCGGTGCTGGTGGGCGAGTCGTTCCGCGACGCGACCGAGGTCCAGCCCGCCGCGCCGAAGCTGCGTCGCGTCGACGGTTGACCTGACCGATCGCCTCTGGTGGCAGGGCTCGTGAGTCCCTACTGTGATCGTGGCCACACTCGGGTGGTCACTGTCTCGGAGGACAACAGAATGAATCGCACGTCTCGCTTCGCGGTGCTCGGCGCCGCCCTCGCCGGCCTCGTCACGCCGCTCCTCGTCCAGCCGGCCCAGGCGGCCGCCCCGGCCTACGTCGCACTGGGCGACTCGTACGCCTCGGGCACCGGCACCCGCTCCTACATCGCCGACGGCACCAGCTGCCAGCGCTCCACGGCGGCCTACCCCAGCCTGATCGCCGCGGCCCGCGGCTACGCGCTCAACTTCCGCGCCTGCTCCGGCGCGACCATCACCGACGTCACCAACACTCAGCTCTCCGCGCTGACCTCGGCGACCAGCTACGTCTCGATCTCGGTCGGCGGCAACGATGCCGGCTTCGCCGACGTGCTCACCGAGTGCGCGCTGCCCGGCTGGGCGAGCAGCTGCAACGGCAAGATCGCCGGCGCCCAGGCCTTTATCAACGCGACCCTGCCGTCGCGGCTGAGCACCCTCTACTCCGGCATCCGCAGCCGTTCCCCCTACGCCAAGGTGGTCGTCGTCGGCTACCCGCGGATCTTCAACGGCGAGGACTGCAACGCGTTCACGTGGTTCTCCCCGGCCGAGGAGTCGCGGCTCAACCAGACCGCCGACCTGCTCAACAGCCGGCTCGCCGCCGCCGCCTCGGCCGCCGGGTTCTCCTTCGCCAACCCGACCAGCCGGTTCATCGGGCACGCGGTCTGCGACGCCGACGAGTGGATCAACGGCCTCTCCAACCCGATCAGCGAGAGCTACCACCCCAAGGCCACGGGCCACGCGGGCGGCTACACCCCCGCTGTCAGCCCGCTCCTCACCGGTGCCGCCGTCGCCGTCACGTCCCAGGTGGTGGCCGACTCCGCCGCCAGCGGTGACAGCCAGGCCGCGCTGCAGCAGCAGTACGCCGACGCGGACCGCACGATCGAGCCGGAGACCTTCGTCGCCCCCGACCTGTCCACGCCCGCAGCCCGCAGGGCAGCACGCAGGGCAGGCGTCGACATCGAGCGCTTCCTGGAGAACAGCAGGAGCTGATGACAACCTCCGGGGATGCCGGGACGTCGAGGGGACATGAGTCCTGAGACCGACCTGCTGACCCGGCTCGACCACGAGCTCGGCGGACTGCCCGCCGTCCCGGCGGAGGCCTACCTCCGCGAGGGGCGGCGGGCACGCCGGCGTCGTACGGCCGCGGTGGTCCTCGCGGCACCTGTCGCGGGCGCGGCCGCGATCGCCCTCGCCGTGTCCCTCGGCACGGGCGGGCAGGGCAGGGAGGCGTCGCTCGCCCAGGAACCCTCCGCGCCCCCGGAGGTAGAGCGGCCGGTGGTCGACGACACCTACGACCCGGACCTCGTGGCGCCGGAGCCCAACAACCCCGTCGAGGCGCAGGACGGGCTCGACGGCATCGACTCGTTCACCACCGAGGAGATCCCGTCGTGGGCGCAGGAGTACGGCCACCACGGGCCGGTCGGCCTGACCGCCGACGGACGCCTCTGGGTCGCCCCGGGAGCGACCGTGCGTCGGGTCGTGGTGGACCCCTACGGCACGGACGTGCCCGGCATCTCGGCGTCCTTCGCCGTCGAGGCGCAGTGCGGGTGCAGCCTCCAGACGACGCCGGGCGAGGAGCCGGACCCGGACAAGGTGGTGTGGGTGATCCTGACGACCGACGGGACCGGCGTCGGTGGCGGCACCATGGACGACCCGGGCCGCTGGACCGACGACTTCGAGCTGTGGGTCGACGACCAGACGTCGGTGGTGGACACCGCGCGCGAGCTGTCGATCAGCGAAGGGACGGTCAAGAGCCACGCCTCCCGTGGGCTCGCGACGCTGCGGGCGCGGATGGGCGAGCGGGTCGGCACCGGCTGAGCTCACCTGTGGATGCGCCGATGCAGGCGTCGGTGGCGGTTGGTAGACAGGGCGCATGAGCACCCCACGGCCTTCTTCTCCTCCGCTTCGCTCCCCCGAACAACGCCGCGGGGACCCCGCATGACGACCTCTGACGTACGGCTCTCTGCGCGGGAGGCGGCCGAGCGCCACCTCAAGGCACTCGTCGGCCGGGACGACGCCGTGCTGCGCGAGGACCAGTGGGCCGCCATCGAGGCGCTCGCCGTCGACGCCCGGCGCGCGCTCGTCGTGCAGCGCACCGGGTGGGGCAAGTCGGCGGTCTACTTCGTCGCCACCAAGCTGCTGCGTGAGGCGGGCGCCGGGCCGACCGTGATCGTCAGCCCGCTGCTCGCGCTGATGCGCAACCAGATCGCCGCAGCGGAGCGCGCCGGCATCCGTGCGGTCACGATCAATTCGACCAACATCGACCAGTGGCAGCCGATCCAGGACCAGATCCAGTCCGGTGACGTCGACGTCCTGCTCGTGAGCCCGGAGCGGCTCAACAACCCCGGCTTCCGCGACGAGGTGCTGCCGCGCCTCGCGGCGACCTGCGGCCTGCTGGTGGTCGACGAGGCCCACTGCATCTCCGACTGGGGCCACGACTTCCGCCCCGACTACCGCCGCCTCCGCACGCTGCTGGCGGAGCTGCCGGCGGGGATCCCGGTGCTCGCGACCACGGCGACCGCCAACGCCCGGGTGACCGACGACGTCGCCGAGCAGCTGGGCGTGCACGCCGATGGCGCCGCCGGCTCGCAGGTCCTCGTCCAGCGCGGCACGCTCGACCGCGAGTCGCTACGACTCGGTGTGGTCCAGCTCAAGACGCCGCAGCAGCGGCTCGCCTGGCTCGCCGACCACCTCGCCGAGCAGCCGGGGTCCGGCATCGTCTACTGCCTCACGGTCGCGGCCACCCAGGAGGTCGCCGGCTACCTGCGCGACCGGGGGCTCGAGGTCGCCGCCTACTCCGGCCAGACCGACCCCGACGAGCGGCACGCGCTCGAGCAGGCGCTGGTCGACGGCCGGGTCAAGGCCCTCATCGCGACGAGTGCCCTGGGCATGGGCTTCGACGCGAGCCTCGGCTTCGTCATCAACCTCGGCGCGCCGCAGTCGCCGGTCGCCTACTACCAGCAGGTCGGCCGCGCCGGCCGTGGCACGGACGAGGCCACCGTGGTGCTGCTGCCGCAGGTCGAGGACCGCGACATCTGGGCCTACTTCGCCTCCCTGGGCTTCCCGCGTGAGGAGCAGGTGCGCGAGACGCTGGCCGCGCTCGTCGAGTCGGACCGCCCGATGTCGACCGCCACCCTCGAGTCCCGCGTCGAGCTCGGCCGCAATCGCCTGGCGTCGATGCTCAAGGTGCTCGAC
>JACRAA010000149.1 GCA_016213595.1 Actinomycetota bacterium
CAATCCTCAGCAGTGGAGCTTTCGACGGGCTCGAACTGCAACTGGTTCCGTGCCCTGAATCCGCCGTCCGTGCGCTGATGTCCCCACCCTCGTAATCAGTGAAGTCCACCCCTACAGCACGAGTGCCGGTGATGATCGGCGCAGACAAATACGGGTGGGCGACGCAGGCCGACTTCCTAAGCGGTCCTGACCGCGCGAGCCTCCGGCAAGCGGCAGACGCGCTGGAGGAGGTCAATCCACGCACTCCCGGCCGAGGCACGGCCTTACTACCAGCGGCTTCTACACATCGCCCGCTTGGCACTGGCCCCCGCCTGATCCGGTCCGGCTGGCCCGAGCGGACATGCCGCAGGCCGCGCGTTTCCGCGGGGATGTCCTGTCTGCCGCCCGGGCCGTCGCGATATCAGCCCTCCCCTCCCGGAGGGTCGGTCATGGAGCAGCAGGTTCCGAGTAAGCACCGTCTGGACCTCTGCCAGCTGCTCGCCAACCTCGGTACACCGATCGACCGACGAAGAGGGTAAGAACCAACACGCCCAGAATGCTGCCGTAGACCGGCCAGCGGTCCGGTGGAGCAGCCAGGGAGTACTTGTAACCCGCCGGGCATCCGAGAACGTAGAGGCCATCGATATTGGGCGTGAAGGTGACGACTGCGGTCGTCCTGCCAACTGCGGGCCGACCGCTGTGAGAGATGAGAGCACTACTGGGCCCCACAACCCCGCAACCGCCCTGGGGGTCGGATCCTCGTCCATCCAGGGACTTCGCCAGGATTACCCGCTGCTCCCCGGACTTGAGGGGGACCGTGAAGGGAGGCCCACCACTAAACTGCCTTCCAGCAGCGAACGCCTGTTCGGCAAGCGAATCCTGAAGAAGACCGCCCCCGCAAACGATCACTGCCGTCGCTATCAGCCAGGCGCCTATCAGCCGAGCGAGACTCTTGGGCGGCAGGCCCTTGAGGGGGAGACCTACCTCATCTCGATGCTGTCGGTCCCGCCTGCGGCCATCCATTTCCACAGTTTCCGTGCTCCAAACCCGCTCGCCGTCATTCGCGGATGTCCAGTATCTGGACGTTACATCCAGGAGAGCCGGCCTGGCAGCCGTTTCTGCTGTTTCTACGATCTGGTGGTCGGCTCAGCGCGACCCAGCCAGAGAGTGCCCGGCAGGAGGTAGCTGGGCCGGCGTCGAACACCTCGAGTAGCCACGACGCCTAACGCCCGCATAACACCGCCACCCGCCGTCCAGAGCCCACCGATGCATGCTCTGATCGTGGAGGACCAGGCCAGACACAGACTCCTGCTCACGCTTATCAGGAGGGTGGGGACCTTGTTCCCTAGCAGTGCGTCTTCAGGGCCGCTCATGCCGCACCCGGTTCGGATCCCCACCGGGGCAAGACGTCCCACAGCAGTTGGTCGGGGCCGGGCAGGGGAAACGGCTGGTTGGCCGAATGTACCTCGAGCGATTTGAGCTGGCCGTCCTCGAGGAAAAGGAGGAGGCCGGCGATCCCTCGCGTTCACGAGTGTCCGGAACCTGACCTGATCGAACGCCGCTCGAGGTTCATGGTGATCTCCACGGTCTACGGCCACGACGCCGCCCCCGATCACCAGCCGGCCCGCCGACATGGTCACAGGCGTCCCCCAAGCCGGTTCCGGACAGTGACCTGGGGCCAAGGCGTCGAGATGGCGGGCCGCGGCCGCCCTCACCAAAGCCACTGCCCGGTCTACTTTGCCGCCCCCACGGGGTCCCCTTCAACACGTTCTCATCACCATTTCACCTTGCCATCCGGGAATAGGAGTGTGAAAGTCACCATGCGGCCCTAAAGTTGACACTTCATCTGTCGGGCGTGGACTAACAGCCCGAAAGAAGTCGCGGCAACCTGGGTCCAGTGGAGGTGACGGGATTCGGTTCTTCTGTAACCTTCCTGGCCCTTGACAACGGCTTTGATTCGTTCCAGGATCTTTCCCTAAGGGTGCACCCCAACTGCCCAAGAGGACAGTCCCAGCAACAGATGGAGCATCGACATGCGCTCTCGCGCGGCGTGGCTTGCCGCGGCAGGAATCGTCATAGGACTCATAGCCACAAGTTACGCGAGCCCGGCCTGGGCCAAACCAAGCGTGCCTCCGTCGGGAGATTCAGACGAGCAGTCCAGAGTTGTCGTCCCCCTCCCCGATCTGTCTGCACAGGAGAAGCAAGTTGTCGCCCAGAAGGATGCAATAGCGCAGAAGGCAGTACCAAAAGCGTCCTCCCCGCAAGGCGCGAAGGCGGGGATGCCCTTAAGCCCCGCGGTATCCTCAGCCGTCATCCTACAGAACGTCTACCAAGAGGTGCAGACCACGTCGTACAACTGTGGCCCTGCGACTCTGGTATCAATCGCTCGGTCTTACGGTTCCACGCTCACTCAAAGCCAGGCAGCTGCGGACCTAGGGACCACCACTGCAGGCACTGACTGGTCGAACTCGACTGGTTCGCCAATGAAGAACCAGCTGAACCGCTATTCGAGCCCCTTCACCTATGTCACCGTTTCGCTTCCTTACACGCCGACGACCACGGACAAGACGAACTTCCGCAACCGCCTCATGTCGAACATAAACAGTGGTCATGCAATCGCCGGTGACGCCGTCGAGATGTATAACGGCCCGCACTTGATCGGCCACCCGAATCGGCCCGCCACGAGCTACCACTGGTTCGCGATTGAGGGTTATGGAGACGGCGGAGCATCGACACATTACGCCGATTCAGTCGCAGGCGCGTCCTCCATCTCATGGTCGTCCTCGGTTGCTCCGTACAACTGGATCTCCTCCGATTCAGTCACGACCATCATGGGCGCGCGCGGGTACATCTGGTGAGAAGACTTGCTCTCGTCGTCCTGCTGGCCCTGTGTGCAGGTTGCGCGCTCGGTCGGCAGGACGCGAAAGATCCGTCTCCGAGCGCCCACCCGGCTTCTAGCATTCTCCCTGGTTTCTCCCTGCCGCCTGTCACGTCGCCGCCAACGCCACCAGGCATTTCCATCGGCGCTTTGTGTGAAAGGCCCCTGCCGCCCGACTGGTCTACAGCGCTCTTGCGAAGCTCTATCACCAGCGAACGTGACACGTCCGTCGCCCCAATCACCGCCCTCGGCTCCAAACTCGTGGTGCAGGTCACTTCGGGGTCTAGTGTCTGGGTGGAGGAGCGTACTGGTACCAAGACCAGGCGGGTGATGTCACTGACTGACGTCAGCGACGTCTATCAGGCCGAGTACGTCGGAAACGACCTCGTCCTATACGCCTTTGATACCCCGAACCTAGACTCTCCATTCAGCCTCTTCTACTGGTCGTCTGTGACTGGTAAAGTGGCCAGGATCGGCGCATCGGCTCGCGATCAGCAGGGCCAACCGATTGCAACGCCATTCATCCGACCACTTGTCGTGAACAAGTACGTGTACTGGTCCCAGACGGTTAGTACGGACCCTGCGCGGACAGTGACCTTCCGCTACGACACCACCAGCGGGGTGACGATCCAGGCCGCGCCGAATTTCGGCCTCACGCCAGTCGCGTTCGGTTCCTCCCTGCTCCTTCAACCGGTGGTGGACGACCCCAAAGGGCTGAGACATTTTAGCGCCCTACACCTCGACCTGTCACCGGCTGAATTGCCATCCGCCTTGACTAGCGTAGGCGGGATCAACTCTGTCGCCAGCGACGGGACGACCATAATCTGGACACTCGGGTCTGATATCGAGTTCTGGCGCGCTGGCTGGATCGCGCCGAAGCTTTTGAGTACCGATCTGGGGCCTCTGTGGGAGACGACCATTTCCGGGAACATCGCCACGTTTTCGTCGACCGACCGCACCGTCGTTGTCGATCTGCGTTCCGACGCCTGGACCTCCGTCACTAGCCAGTACGGCTCTTCTAAGGCCATCAATGAATGGCTCATCGTTGGCGACCCTCCCATCGCGAAGGGATCCCTATCCGCTTCCCACATGGCCCAGATTGCCTCCCTCTCGCAGCTTCCCTCGTGCTGATCACCCGGCGTCCTCGGTTAGGAGGTCTCGAAATCTGCATTTGAAGCATTGGAACCAGCCACAAGCCACTCAAAGGACGCACGTCTTCACCCGATCGCTCACTATCCCGAGGGCTGCCAAAGCTGATCGGCGCACGGGCCCGGTGGTGTCAAGTGGGAGCCGTCTGGGGCGTGCATGTGTCGAGGACGCATGGAGGACGTCGGCGGCCCCATCGCCCTCTTCTGCCGCGGACGTTGAGATCAGGAATTCAGCGGGGAGACTTCTTCCCAAGCGCCGCAGCGCGCGACTGGATGTCCGATTCAGACATCGTGGCGAAGATGCGCACGTCCGCTCCCGGCGGGAAGTACGAACGGCGTCTGCGCTCCAGCGACAGCACGTACCACCAAGGTGGCCTCATGGCGCCCTTGTGCCTGTTGTGACCACGACACAACGCCTGGCCGTTGCTGGGGATAGTCGGTCCGCCTCGCGCATAGGGGTACACGTGATCGGCCTCTCTCGCGGTCTTCTCGCAGCGCCCCCAGACCAGGAAGACCGCCCCTTCGCACCGGTGCCCAGCTCGTGACATGACCAGATCACGCTGTCCGTTCTTGAAGAGGCGCCATCCGTCCCGCCCATGGAACAGGCGCGGACCTCGGCCAGGCAAGGGGCTCTGGATAACGACAATGACCGTCGCGATCAGAATGAGCTGCGGCAGCACCGGGATCAGCCCGGTGAGCAGGTTCGCCAGGAGCTTGTCCCACTGCATGTCGATTCATCCCCCCACGTCGCTGGAACCACGTTATCGGTATCACCCCTCGCCCCAGCGCCCCACAGCCGAACGCCGCAAATCCCGGGGGCGGCGTTCCCCCGGGAACGTCCTCTCATGCCGCTCCTCGGGAGTGTTGGGCGAGGACGTGGCGGGAAGAATTCGGAGGCGGCCAGTGCCTGAACTTGGCAGAATACGTGTGTGTTGGACACGGCGGGACGGGTCTTCATGGTCCTGTTTGTGCTGGCCAACGTGGTCGGATGGACCTTGATCCTGCTCCCAGGGCTTGTGAAGAGGCTCCGCCACGACCCCACGCCCACGTTCCCGCCGTCACCTTTGACCAAAGCCATGGGTCGAGATGGGGCGAGCAACGCCGCTGCGTTCTGTGACGCCATCCGAGCGGTTGTCCCCGCGCTGGTCGTCCCGGAAGCTGAGGAGCCGAATCAGATGCTGTTGAAGGCTCCTCCCGGCCCGGGCGGGGACGTGCTCGTCTGCTGGGATGAGCCAAGTCGAGCCGACGACAGCGGCACTTTCTACCTGGAATTCTCCCCACTGGGAAGTGGCGTGGTGTACGAGCTAGACATGACGAGCGATTTGCTGATGGCGTTCTGGATCTCGGTCGGCTACCTCCGTGAAGGAGCGGTAGAGGCCAACGGGTACGCGTGGGTCCATGTCACAGAGGCCGGGCTATGGCATCGCTACTCGGCCACAAGGGCTGTCAGCGACTATGACCCAGAATGGGTGACTCAGCCGCCTGCCTGAGCCACCCACTGCTCACCAATCCGCCAGTCAGACCTGACACATCAACAGGGCAAGCCCTTCATCCGCGACAGTCGCACCTTCGGGAACATCCTCAATTGCCGCGGGTCGGCGCTCGCGCCCGAGGAGATGAGGCAGGGCGTCCTCATTGGCAGACCTTGCCCGGGACGCGGCCATCCTCGACCTCAAGGGTGAGGTCCGACGGCCCGTCGACATCGCCCGTGAAGTCACAACGAACTCGCCGGCACGGGCTCCGTCATCCTCGGTCTCGACATATGGCCTGACGAAGAGGGAGAGATCACCGAAGCGTCCCTCAGCGCCTACCCCGGGGTGGCGGCAGCGAACATCGAACCCGCACGCCTCCACGCGATCGAGGCGTTGCGACGAGTGCCTGCCTACGGCTCAAGCAAACCCCCGCATTCTCCTCACCTGGAGCGACGCCATCTAGACCCGACCTCACGCGGCCACGTAGTTCCGCGTTCATCCGAACTTGCCAGAGGCAGGGAGTCCGTCCGGCCCGCTTGGCTTGTCCGACGTCGCTCCCTCTTGTCGACGCCACTTGGGATCGAAACCCTGAGGCCAGAGGTCCACATCCATTGAGTATTCGATAACTATGAAGCAGTCGGGTTCGTCAACAAATCCCGGTTCAGACTTGATGGACTCGACAGCTTTCTGCGCTGCGTGTTGCGAAGAGAAAACACCGATGTAGAGGAGATGGTCACGCTTGCTCAAGCGAACTCGACCGATACGGTCACGATGCGCGAGCGCGTCCCAGTGGGGAACATGGTAGACACACCATGTCGACGCTGCACCAACGGGCAGCAGCACCTCATTCACGGGTGAATCCGGCATCCCAACCTGCCTGATCTACAGTCTCCTCATCCACACAAAAGCAATCTGGTTCATCGTGAAAGCCAGGAAGCAGCCTCATGCGATCAACAGCTGCCAGCGCCGCCTGTCTGCTCGAATACACCCCGATAAGCCTCTGAATGTTCTTGCCATAGATATTGAGGTCCCCCTCGTCATCCACGTGCTTCTTCTTGTGCTCGGTATGGAACACCGTGTACACGTACACACCCCACCACCCGCCCTGCCGATCCTTCGACCGACTCTAGACCGCGTCGCGCCGGCCGATCACCTCGACCAACCGGACCGGCCGCGACCACACTCCAGGATCGCGTGCGCCCCTTGGAGACGAGGCGGCAGGCGGAAGCGTGCTCACCCGTGGCTCAACAGAGACCGCTCTCTAGTACGCCTCAGCGCCGCACCTGACGACCCCGTCGAGAACGCGCTGTCATGCCGCGGAGCGCGTGTTCACACGTACCGAGCCCGATGTTCGTCAGGTGGGGATCCCGGGAGGCATCGCGGTTTTCGCTGCTCAGATCAAGTGAATGGCTCGCGGGGGCCAGATCCCGGCTTTCAGCCGCGAAAGCGGCGATGCAGCGCGGATCTGGCGCCCCGCCCTCTCATGGCTCCCTTCTGTGCCGGTGGCGAACATCCGCATCCTGGCCGACAACTTCGCCGGCACATCCACCACCTGCTCACCACGGCGTACTCGGTGTGCGACGTGGCGGGCCGGCCGGACGCGCTGGACGACACCATCAAGGAGGCTCCCCTCTTCTACGGCACGTTCGCGGCCGTCACCGTCGTCGGCGCGGGCCTGGTGCTCATCCCGGGCATCTCCCTCGTACCGATCCTCGTCGGCACCCAGGTCGTCAACGCGGTGCTGCTGCTCCCGCTGCTCTTCTACATGTCCGGCATCGCCCAGAGCCGGACCCTCATGGGCGAGTTCGCCGTCTGCAGGCTCACCGCGTCCGCGTACTGGGTCGTGATCGCGCTGGTCGTCGCCAGCATCGGCACGCTCGCGGTGCTCACCATCACCTGACGAGCTCCCCGAGAGATCCCTGGCTGACTGTCGGCGGTCACTCGTAGAGTGCCCGCCATGCCGCATCCCGTGATGTTCGACGAGGACGACCCTCTCCTGCGGCGTGTCCGCGAGATCGCGCTCTCCTTCCCGGCCGCCGCGCAGAAGGTGACCCATGGACGGCCCGCTTTCTATACCGGCAAGGTGTTCGCCTACTTCGGAGGCTCGGTGAAGGTGGACAGCGTGTACGTGGAGCACGACGCCTCGCTGCTGGTCCTGCCCGACCCCGAGGACTACGAGGCGCTGGCGCAGGACGAGCGTGTGTACCGTCCCGCGTACCTCGGTCCGTACGGCTGGCTGGGGCTCGACCTCACGCTCGGGATGGACTGGACGGAGGTGGCAGAGCTGGTGGACGCTTCGTACCGGAGGACCGCCCCGCGACGGTTGGTCCTCGAGCTCGACCGGCTGCCCTGACGCGGACTCGATGCCAGTCCGCGGCGGCAACCCACGGCAAGGTCTTCACCCCTGCCTCCTGCATGGTGGGGTAGGGGATCAGGACCACTGGAGGAGGAGCCATGGAGTATCGGCTGATGGGCAGCACGGGCGTGAGCGTGTCGCGCCTGTGCCTGGGCACGATGACGTTCGGGAAGGAGACGGAGGAGTCCGGCGCCCACGCGCAGCTGGACGCTTTCGTCGAAGCGGGAGGCAACTTCGTCGACACGGCCGACGTGTACCAGTCGGGCGTCTCCGAGGAGATCATCGGCCGCTGGCTCGGGTCGCGCTCGGGCATGGCCGACCAGATCGTGCTGGCCACCAAGGGCCGGTTCCCCATGGGTGAGGGCACGAACAGCGTGGGGCTCACCCGCAAGCACCTCACGTACGCCCTCGACGGCAGCCTGCGGCGTCTGGGCGTGGAGCGCATCGACCTGTACCAGGTGCACGCCTTCGACCCGCTGACGCCCCTGGACGAGACGCTGCGGTTCATGGACGACGCGGTGAGCGCCGGCAAGATCTCGTACTTCGGCCTGTCCAACTTCCTCGGCTGGCAGATCGCAGCGATCAGCGAGCTCGCGGCCGCGACGGGGCGCGTCGCGCCGGTCCTGCTGCAGCCGCAGTACAACCTGCTCACCCGGTTCATCGAGCTGGAGGTGGTTCCGGCCTGCCTGGAGTACGGGCTGGGGATCATCCCGTGGAGCCCGCTCGGCGGAGGATGGCTCACCGGCAAGTACGCGCGGGACTCGGTGCCGACCGGTGCATCGCGCCTCGGCGAGGATCCCAAGCGGGGCATGGAGAACTACGACGCGCGCAACACGGACCCCAAGGTGTGGGAGATCCTCGACGTCGTCAAGGAGGTCGCCGACGGGAGCGGTCTCACCATGGCTCAGGTGGCACTCGCCTGGGTCGCGGACCAGCCGGGCGTCGTCGCGCCGATCCTCGGGAACCGGACCCGCGAGCAGCTCGACGAGGCGTTGGCCATCGCCGACACCCACCTGGACGACGACGACCTCGCTCGACTCAGTGAGGTCTCGGCGCCGCAGGTGCCGCAGTACCCGTACGGCCAGATGGGCCAGGCGCAGCGGAGCCGCCCCATCGCTGGAGGTCGTGCGAGCTGACCGCTACCAGGCCGGCCCCTTGTCGTCTGACAGTCCTGCCTTCATGGCTCCTGAACAGGTCCTGCTTCACCTTGAGGGGGAGCAGTCTCATGAGTTGTCCACAGGGCCGGTGAGGTTCACCCCAGTCTGTAGATAAGTGGCGGAACTCGCCGGCCCATGCCCATTGACAAGGCATGACGACGATTTCTGAGGTTGGCCCGGCACTGCTTCCGCCCTGGGCCGTCAACGACCCCGTGGGGCAGGCCTACTACCTGGACGAGTACGGCGCCGCGGTCACCGACGAGCGCGGGCTGTTCGAGCTCGTCGCCCTCGAGGTGTTCGTCGTGGGGCTGTCCTGGCTGACGGTGCTGCGGCGAAGAGATGCCATGCGTGAGGCGTTCGGCGGGTTCGAGGTCGATGTGGTGGCCGCATACGACGACGCGGACGTCATGCGCCTCCTGGGCGACGAACGGTTGATCCGCAACGAGCGGAAGATCCGCGCGGTGATCGCCGACGCTCAGGCGGCGGTGGCCCTGCGGGCCGATGGTGGTCTGCCGGCGATGGTGTGGGCTGTGCAGCCGGACAGGACTCCGACGCCTGCGACGCTCGAGGACGTCCCCACGACGTCCGAGGCGGGCGACCACCTGTCCGAGGTCCTCCACGCGAAAGGCTTCACGGGTATCGGGCCGACCACGATGCACGCCCTGCTCGGTGCCGCCGGCGTGCTCGACCTGCACCTGGTGGGGTCACCTGCCCGCAACCGGTCAGGGCTGTGGACACGTACGGGCCGACGGCGTTCCCGACCGCTGCTGGACAGCTGAGGGCGGTCACGTGGGCCGGGGCCCGGGAGCGAGAGGGCCCGGACGTGGCGACGGCCCGGACCGCCGAAGCGAGCCGGGCCGTCGTTGGGGGAGTCAGACCTTCTCGGCCTCGACCGCGTCGTCCTCGTCCGCGTAGGCGCCGGGCGGGTCGTAGACGAGGCCGGCACCGTCAGAGGCTTCGCGGAGCTCCTTGGGAGCGAGCCACCGAGCGAGGTGGTACAGCGTGACGGCCACGATCGTGCCCAGCGCGATGCCGGACAGCGTGAAGCTGTCGGAGAACTTCAGCGATACGTCGCCGATGCCGATGACGATGCCGGCGGCGAGGGGGACCAGGTTGATCGGGTTGCCGAAGTCGACCTGGTTCTCCTTCCAGATCTTCGCGCCGAGGAGGCCGATCATGCCGTAGAGCACGACCGTGATGCCGCCGAGCACGCCGCCCGGTGTCGCCGAGATGATCGCACCGAACTTGGGGGAGAGGCCGAACAGGATGGCGACGAGGGCCGCCACGATGTACGCGGCGGTCGAGTAGACCTTCGTGGCCGCCATGACCCCGATGTTCTCCGCGTACGTCGTGGTCGGACCCGCACCGGCGAACGTGGCGATCATGGACCCGGCGCCGTCAGCGGCGATCGCACGCCCCAGGTAGGGGTCGAGCTTGTCACCCGTCATCTCGGCGACAGCCTTGACGTGGCCCGTGTTCTCGGCGATCAGCGCGATGACGACGGGCAGCGAGACGAGGACGAACGCGAGGTTGAAGGTGGGCAGGTGGAACCCGACGACGTTGGTCGCGGCGTTGAGCTTCCAGCTCGACAGGTCCGAGACCGGGGGGAGCCCGAACCAGTTGGCGGAGCTGACGTTCGTCCAGTCGACGCGCCAGTGGGGCGTGATCTTGCCGGCAGCCGCCGAGAAGGACGTGATCTGGCCGGTCGTCACGTCGAGGATCCAGCTGAGCAGGTAGCCGACGATGAGGGACAGGAAGATCGCGATGCGGCCGACGAAGCCCTTGAACCCGACGCTGATGCCGACGACGACGAGCATGACGATGAGGGCGACCCACTGGTCCTGCGGCCAGTACACACCGGCGACGACGGGGGCCAGGTTGAAGCCGATGAGCATGACGACAGCGCCCGTGACGGCCGGGGACAGCACCTTGTGGATCACGCGCGCGCCGGCGAAGTGGATCACGAGGCCGACCATGAAGAGCGTGAGGCCGGTGACGAACATCGCACCCGTGAGGTCGGACGGCTTGCCGCCCGCACCGTAGATCGCGGTTGCCACGCCGACGAACGACGCCGACGAACCGAGGTAGCTCGGCACGCGGTGGTTCACGACGAACAGGAACACCAGCGTCGCGATGCCGCTCATCATGACGGCGAGCTGGGGGTTGAGGCCCATGAGGAGCGGGAACACGAACGTGGCACCGAACATCGCCACCACGTGCTGGGCCCCGAGCCCGATCGTCTTTCCCCACGACAGTCGTTCGCGCGGTCCGACCACCGCGCCGCTCGACAGGTCAGTCTTTTGTGTCCACAGCGCCATCGGCGTCTCCCTTCCGGTCGGAATCCTAGGGGTCCTCACAGGCTCGGCTCACCGCGGGTCGCATTAGCGGTCACCATCGGTACGCCTGCCCTCTCAGCCGGCCTCTCCGGCCTCCGTCACGCGCGTACCCTGCGTCGAAACGAACCCCTCGGTCACGCCCCGTCGTCTCCTTCGAAACGAGCCCCTCGACGCGCCGCCCGACCCCGCGCTCCCAGCCCGGCGGGCCCCCTTGGTTAGGATCGGGCCCATGGCCTGGCAGTCGTCGGAACGGGAGGGCGCGAAGGACGTCGTGGTTCTCGGAGCCACCGTCGCGGGCCTCACCACAGCGATCGAGGTCGCCCGCGCCGGTGCCTCTGTCATCGTCCTCGACCCGAGCCACGCCACCCGGTTCGGGCTGGGCCTCATGACGGTCGGACAAGGTTCGACACTGCGCGAGATCGAGCTCCACCGAGGGGCAGCCGCGGTGACGACGTACGTCGACTGGACGCGCCGGGCCGAGGACTGGCTGCGCCTCACTCTTCCTGGCCAGGGTGTGACGATCACCGACCACGACGCGTACGAGCTCTGCGTCGACGGCCACCTCGCCTTCCACCTCGTCCAGGAGAAGCGGCTGCTCCGGCTCGCCGACGAGCAGGTGGACATCGTTGACGGGGTGCCCCTCCCGCTCGCAGTCCGGCCCGCGCTGTACCTGCCCGGGCAGGCGACCCTCGACTCCTGGGCGCACCGCAGGGCGCTCACCGAGATCGCCGACAGTCTCGGTGTCACCGTGGTCCGGGACGTGGAGCTCGCCAGGTTCCTTCGCCGGCACGGCTGGGAGGTCAGGTACCGCAGCGAGCAGTCCTCCCACTCGGTCATCGCACCCCACGTCGTCGACACGCTGGGCGCCTCGCCGTGGGGTGACCTCGTCCTCGACCTCTCGACCGTCGTCCACCCCATCGTGGAGGCCGAGGGCGACTGCTCAGAGATCCACACGTTCGTCGACACGCCCGCCGCGCTGGTCTACGGGTCGCGGGGCTTCACGGTCGTCATCGGCCAGCCCGTGAGCGAGGTCCGCGAGCGGCCGGCGGCGGCCGATCTCGTCGGCTGGGTCTCGAGCCAGCTCAAGCGCCGGGTGACGAAGGTACGCGCGCGCTACGCAGAGGTGGCCGCTGACAGGGTCCCCGTCGTCGGCGCCATCCCCATCCTCCGCGGCGCCTGGGTGGCTCGAGGTTTCGGGCTGTACGAGACGACCTCGGCCACGGCCGCGGGACTCCAGCTCGCCGAGGCGCTCGTCTCCGAGGGGCCACAGCCATGGGCGCCCCTTCGGGTCCCGAC
Organism: Actinomycetota bacterium; assembly: GCA_016213595.1. GTDB lineage: Bacteria > Actinomycetota > Actinomycetes > Propionibacteriales > Propionibacteriaceae > Fen-668. The sequence continues at coordinate 12,623 of JACRAA010000149.1, forward strand.
GGGCCCGCTCGCCGCCTGGCGCCGCTGGGCAGGGCGGGACATGGACCCGATGGTGGGTGTACCTCAGCTGTTGGCCCGGCGAAGGCCGTAGCGCACACAGGGCGGCGAGAAGGTTCAGAAACTGGCCCTCCCGAAGAAGACTCTGAAACTGTGTCACCGACCTGCACGGCCCGAGGGGCTACTTCTCTGTGAGGCGCCCCAGGGCGTCGACGACGAGGTCCCAGAAGCGGTCCTTGTCGAGAGTCGTCGCGACATGCGTCCGGCGACGCGCCGCCGCTGCGGTCCGTACCTCCGGCACGGACAGCTCAGGGTCGAACACGGTGTACGTCATCCCGGACGTCCACCTGCCGTTGAGCTCGACGGCGACGAACGCGTCGCTGGTCGAGAACACGGCGGGGTCGATGAGCTTGGCGACGCAGCACGCGTCGTGGACGGGCGGGTCCGGGAACCCGAAACGCTCGAGGTAGGTCGACCGGAAGAACGCAAGCATGTCCGTGACGAACGTCGCCAATGGCCCGCCCACGGCTGTGATGCGGTCGATGACGTCGGGCGTCGCCGTGGCCTGGTGGGTGAGGTCAAGCCCCACCATGGTGACGTCCCAGTCGGCGGCGAACACGGCCTCCGCGGCCTCGGGGTCCACATAGATGTTGAACTCCGCAGCCGACGTCACGTTCCCGCGTGTGTACGCACCCCCCATGAGGACGACGGACTTCACGCGCCCGACGATCCGAGGCTCCTTGCGGATGGCGAGCGCGATGGTGGTCAGCGGCCCCGTCGGCACGAGGTGCACCGTCCCGGGCTCCTCGGCCATGAGGATGTCGATGATGACGTCAACGGCGTGGCGCGGGTCCAGGTCGCGGGTCGCCGCCGGCAGGACGGGTCCGTCGAGCCCGGAGTCGCCATGGATGTCCTCGGCGACGTACTGAGGTCGAACGAGAGGGCCCACTGCACCCGCCGCGATCGGGACGGTGATGCCGCCGGCGGCGCACACCGCCATCGCGTTCCGCGTCACCTTCTCGAGCGTCTGGTTCCCCGCCACCGTGGTGATCGCCAAGAGCTCGATGTCGGGGTTTCCTGCAGCGAGCAGGATCGCGATCGCGTCGTCATGGCCAGGGTCGCAGTCAAGGATGATCTTCTCCACGACAGGCGAGCCTAGGGCTCTCGAGACGCTCCCGCTGGGATCATGAGTCACTCGCCCGCAGCGGCCGGCGAGCGGAAGGAGACGGCTCGTTCAGCCGAGGGGGAGCCCCTCGTCACCGAGGACCGACCGCTCATGGGCGAGGAGCCAGGCCTTGTTCTCGATGCCGCCGCCGAAGCCGGTGAGGCTGCCCGTCCCCGAGATGACCCGGTGGCAAGGAACAACGATGCTGATGGGGTTCCGACCGTTGGCCGCGCCGACCGCGCGGGACTTGCGGATGTCCCCGAGCCGCCGGGCCTGTTCCCCGTACGACATGGTCGCCCCGTACGGGATGGTCCGGAGCACCTTCCAGGCCGACAGCTGGAACTCCGTGCCGGCAGGCTCGAGAGGCAGGTCGAAGTCGCGCCGGGTCCCCGCGAAGTACTCGGCGAGCTCTGCAGCAAGCCTGTCGAGGATGTCGTTCCCCCCTTCGACGGCTCCGTCCACCGCGCCATAGGTGCGGGCGGCGTCCGCCGCCCGCGTCGACGCATCCTCGAACGTCAGCGTGTGCAGTGCATCGTCGTCCGCCGTCGCCCGGAGCCGCCCCACGGGCGAGTCCAGGTGCACCACGCGCAGTATGCCGGTCATGTCGTTCCTTCCATCCACAGATGATGCATCGCGTACGCCCGCCAGGGGCGCCACGCCTCCATTGCGCTCGCTTCCAGGCCGTGCCGTCTCAAGGCCGACATGACGCCGAGGTCCGTGGACAGCCACCCGTCAGGGTCCCCGCATCGCATCGCCACGTAGTCGGCCGTCCACGGTCCGATCCCGCGCACCCCCCGCAGCTCGTCGCGGAGCCGGTCCCGGTCGGCCCCCAGCTCCAGCACGACGTCACCGGCGACGACCGCCGAGCTCAGCCGGCGCAGCGTCTCCCGCCTCGAGGCCGGCATGCCGAACGCGCTGTCCGGGGCCGTCAGCACCTCCTCGGCGCTCGGGAACAGGCGCTCGACTCCGGCGGAGCCCTCGACGACTCCGGCGAAGCCGTCCACGAGGGGCCCGACGGCGGCGACGAGTCGAGCCGCGACGGTACGAGCCGCTGCGACGGAGACCTGCTGGCCGATGACGGCCCGTACCGCGGTCTCGTACGGGTCGACGGTCCCGGGGACGCGCAGGCCGGGCCTCTCAGCCACCATCGGTCCGAGAACCAGGTCCTCCGCGAGCACTGCCGCGACTGAGACCGGGTCAGCGTCCAGGTCGAAGAGGCGGCGGATCCGGTTCACAGCCGGTGCCAGGTCGCGCAGGTCGGCCAGCCGCAGTGAGGCGACCAGCCCGGGACGCCGCTCGAGCGGGCGGACGTCGAGGACGCCTGCGCCGTGGGGGAGGCGGAGAGTCCGCACGTACCGGTCCTCGGTGACCCACTCGACACCCACGATCGCGCGCGCCGCGAGGAACCGCAGGACCTGACGCGGGTCGTACGGCTCGCGGGCAGGCAGCGTCACGGTGAGGAAGCCGCCTCCCGCTGGTGCCCGGCGGCGCCCCCGCAGCTCGGTCGGCGTCAGCGCGAACGCCGCACGCACCGCGTCGTTGAACTGCCGGATGCTGCCGAACCCGGCGGCGAACGCGATCTCGCTGAACGACAGGTCCGTGGTCTCGATGAGCGTTCTCGCGTTCCGGACGCGCGCGTCGAGCGCGATCGCCAGGGGCCCGGCGCCCAGCTCGGCGGTGAGGATGCGGTGAAGCTGCCGCGTGCTGAAGCCGACGCGTCGCGCGAGGGCCGGCACTCCTCCTCGGTCCACGATCCCGTCCGCGATCAGTGTCATCGCACGCCCCACGATGTCGCCGCGGACGTCCCACTCCGGCGACCCCGGCGTCACATCCGGTCGGCAGCGTCGGCACGCCCGGTACCCGCCGTGCACGGCTGCAGCGGCACTCCGGAAGAACGTCACGTTCGTTCGTTTGGGCGTGATCGAGGGGCACGAGGGACGGCAGTAGATGCCCGTCGTGCGTACCGCCACGACGAACCAGCCGTCGAACCGCGCGTCACGACTCGCCACCACGCGGTACCGCTGGTCGTCGTCGAGAGTGATCGTCACGAGTGCCATCCTGGCGGACGGGCGAGGGTGTTACTAGCGGAAAACGGACATGGCGGTCCGAGGTCGAGCACCGAGTGGCCGGGGAGCGGGAAGGGGCCGGCCGTGACATGACACAGGGGCCGGTGGTCGTCCACCAGCCCCTCCGCCGAGGTCGTACGAGCTACGCGAGGATCACTTCACGAAGCCGATGTTCTCCCAGCGCGGCGACCCGAGGCCGAATGCGCCGTAGTTCGCGACCGTGGTCTTCACGGCCCACTGGTCGGGACGCTGGTACAGCGGGATGATCTGCACGTCGGTCCAGATCTGCTTCTCCGCCTGCAGCACGTAGTCGTCGCGCTTCGCCTGGTCCATCTCGGTCGAGACCTTCTGTATGAGCGCGTTGACGTCGGCGTTGTTGTAGCCAGAGTAGTCGGAGCTGGACTTCGGGTTGAAGAACTGGTTGAGCGCCGGGTACGGGAACTGCGTGCCGACCCATGTGAACGCGATCGCCTGGAACGTACGCTTCGTCAGGGCAGTCCCGAAGTCCTTCGCCGCGATCGGGACGAGCGTCACCTTGATGCCGGCGTCCTTGAGCTGCGACTGGAACGCCTGGCCCTCGTTCTCCGACACCTTGACGCCCTGGATCTGCGTGAACGTGACCTCCAGCGGCTTGCCGTCCTTCACGCGGTAGCCGTCGCTGCCGACCGTCCAGCCGGCCTGGTCGAGCATCGACTTGGCCTTCTCCTTGTCGAACCCGAGGCCGGTCTCCTTCGCGAGGTCCTTGTACTGCGCCTGGTTGTTCAGGAACACGTGGCTGTTGAGGACCGTGGCGTCGTAGTTGAGCCCGGCAAGGTCGGACGCCGCGATCGCCGACCGGTCGAGCGACATGAGGATCGCCTGCCGGATCGTCTTGTCGGTCAGCAGGCCGGCGTTCTGGTTGAGCGTGATGTGACGCCAGTTGGGGCCGGCCGCCTTGCGGATGTCACCCGTCGTGACGGACTGGGCGCGGGCGAGTGCGTCCGCGTTCACACCGATGTCGAACGCGTCGATCTCGCTGTTCACGTACGCGGCCGGTACAGCCTCGGATGGCACGACCCGGAAGATCACCTTGTCGAGCTTCGGCTTGTCGCCCCACCACTTGTCGTTCGGCACGAGCGTGATGATCTGGCTCGTCAGGTCGTAGCTGCCCAGCTTGTACGGACCGGAGAACCACCCGTCGTGACCCTGGAGCGTCTTCCAGCCCGTGTTGAAGATCTCGGCGGTGGCGACGGAGTCGGCGCGGGCCGGTCCGGTGGAGAAGATCGCCTTCCAGTCCGGATAGGTCGACGTGAAGTGGACATCGATGTCGTTCTCGGTGGCGCCCTGCGTCACCGAGGCGATCTGGTCGTAGCCATCGGTGGAGGCGCAGTTGAACATCTGGTCCGCGCCGTTGCACGCCTTGGCGGTCGCCTGGAAGTCGGCTAGCGAGATCCTCGCACCGTCGTTCCACGTGGCCTTCGGGTTGAGGTTGAACTCCACCGTGAGCTTGCCGTCCGTCGTGGTGGCGGTCGGCTCCTTCGTGAGGTAGTTCTTGTTGAACGTCGGCGTGGCGTCGGCGGCGAAGTCGAAGAAGACCGGGGTCATCGGCGCCAGCACGTTCTTGTAGTCGTTCTGGTTGCCGTCGACGTTCAACGGGTTCCAGTTGTCGGCCAGTGAGCTGATCGCCAGC
>JACRAA010000155.1 GCA_016213595.1 Actinomycetota bacterium
ACGGGTCCGTACGTCGCCGAGGAGCAGTGGCCGCAGCAGGTTGAGGCCTGCCCGACGGGTCGCGGTGGCGACACCCACCTCGAGCCAGACGACGGGCAGTCCCCGCAGCGCCTCCCGGATCGCGGGCGACAGCACCGACCCGCCACCGAGGGACACGACGCCGTCGTGGTTCTCGACGAGGTCGAGGACGACCTCCTCCTCGATGGCCCGGAACGCCTCCTCGCCGTCGTCGGAGAAGATCTCGCGGATCAGCTTGCCGGTACGTTCCTCGATCACCGCGTCCGCGTCGCGGAACTCGACCCCCAGGGCCGCTGCGACATGGCTTCCGACGGTCGTCTTGCCGGATGCCGGCATGCCGACGACCACCAGCCGTGGGCTCACGAGGACGTCCGCAGGCCGCGCTCGTCGAGGCGTGCCAGGTACCGCTCGTGGGCGGACCTGACCTCACCCAGCGAGTCGCCTCCGAACTTCTCCAGCACCGCCTCGGTGAGGACGAGCGCGACCATGGCCTCCGCCACGACGCCCGCCGCCGGTACAGCGCAGACGTCGGAGCGCTGGTGATGGGCCGCGGCTTCCCCGCCGGTGGCCACGTCGATCGTCCGGAGGGCACGGGGGACGGTCGCGATGGGCTTCATGGCCGCCCGGACCCGGAGCAGCTCGCCCGTGCTCATGCCCCCCTCGGTGCCCCCGGAGCGCTGCGACGCACGGCGGGCGCCCCCTTCGCTCGGCAGGATCTCGTCGTGGGCGGCCGAGCCGCGGCTGGCAGCCAGCGCGAAGCCGTCCCCGAGCTCGACGCCCTTGATGGCCTGGATGCCCATGAGCGCACCGGCGAGGCGCGCGTCGAGGCGGCGGTCGCCCATCGTGTGCGAGCCCAGACCCGGCGGCAGGCCCCAGGCCAGCACCTCGACGACGCCGCCGAGCGTGTCGCCGTCCTTCTGCGCGGCGGCGACCTCCGCCTGCATCCTCAGGCTGGTCTCCGGGTCGGCGCACCGGGCCGGGTCTGCGTCGATGGCGTCCAGGTCCGCGATCGAGGGGTACGAGCCGGCGGGAGCGCTCACCGTACCGAGGGCCACGACGTGGCTGAGCACGGTGATGCCGCACGCCTGCTCGAGGAACTGGGCGCAGACGGCCCCGAGAGCGACCCGCGCCCCGGTCTCCCGCGCGGAGGCGCGTTCGAGGATCGGTCGGGCCTCGTCCCAGTCGTACTTCTGCATGCCGGCCAGGTCAGCGTGGCCGGGTCTCGGGCGGGTCAGCGGAGCGTTCCGCGCGAGGGCCGCCAGCTCGTCCTCGGCCACCGGGTCAGCGGCCATGACCTGCTGCCACTTGGGCCACTCCGTGTTGCCCACCTGGATCGCGATCGGTGACCCGAGCGTCTCCCCGTGGCGTACGCCGCCGAGGATCGTCACCTCGTCCGCCTCGAAGGCCATCCGCGCACCACGGCCTACACCCAGCCTCCGGCGGGCGAGCTGACGACGGATGTCGTCCGACGTCACGCGGACGTGGGACGGGATGCCGTCGATCGTCGCAACGAGTGCCGGGCCGTGAGACTCCCCAGCGGTCAGGTAACGGAGCATGAGCGGAAGTCTGTCACGGCCGACGGGCGAGCGCCGCGTGAGCGGCGTCCAGCAAGACCGACACGGGGACCGTCCGCGTGGTGAAGAGCTCGACCTGGTACAGCGCCTGCCAGGCCAGCAGGTCCAGCCCGTTGAGCAGCGCTCCCCTGCCGCCGCTCGTGACCGCGCGGGCGAGAGGGGTCGGCCACGGGTCGTACACGGCGTCGAAGACCACCGACGACGCGGACGCGACCGACTCGGCCAGGTCGGCCTGAGCCTCCGCGGGCACGGTGGACAGGGCGATGTCGCACTCCGGGAGAGCGCTGCCCACCGGCAGGTGCTCGACGGCGACACCGAGCCGCTCGCCCAGGTCGAACAGGATCTCCGTCTTGCGGTAGTCCCTGGCGAGGACGCTCATCCTCGTCACCCCGAGCCGTGCCACCGCGGCCAGGGCGGAGCGTGCCGTCGCCCCGTTGCCGACGACCAGCGCCGAGTCCGACCCGTCAGCCCCGACGCTGCGCAGGGCTGCCTCGAGCCCGAGCACGTCGGTGTTGCAAACCCGTGTCGTGGAACGGTCGGCGGGATGGCCCTCGAACACGAGGGTGTTGCCCACTCCGAGCAGGGTGACGATCTCGTCGGGCTGACCGAACGGCACGATCGCAGGCTTGAGCGGCATGGTGCAGGACAGTCCGCGCCATGCGTCGTCGAGCTCCTCGATGAAGTCCGGCAGGTCGTCCCCCACGAGCTCGTACCTGCCGTACGTCCAGTCGAGCCCGAGGTGGGCGTACGCAGCCGAGTGGATCGCCGGCGAGAGCGAGTGCTCGATCGGCGACCCGAGCACTGCGCAGCGGCGCGAGGTCAGCATTTGCCCTTGTTCGCCTGGCACCACGCCTGGAACTGCGCCACGTTCTTGGTGTGCTCGGCGAGCGTGCTGGCGAACTTCGTCTCCCCGGTCTGCGGGTTCACGACCACCCAGTAGATCCAGCTGCCGTCGGCCGGGTTGAGGGCGGCCTCGATGGCCGACTTGCCGGGTGAGTTGATCGGGCCCGGAGGCAGGCCGTCGACCTTGTACGTGTTGTACGGGGAGTTGACCTGTCGCTGGGCGTCCGTGGTGGTGAGCGTCCCGCTCCCGCCGTTCGCGTACACCACCGTGGAGTCCAGCTGCAGCCTCATCGGCTGTCCGTTCTCGGTCTTTCCCTGAAGGCGGTTGTAGATGGCCCGGGCGACCATGGGACGGTCCTCCGGACGGTTCACCTCGGCCTCGATGATGCTGGCGACCGTGAGCACCTGGAGGGGTGTGAGACCCATCGCGGCGGCACGGTTCACGAGGTCCTCGCCCGCAGCGACGCTGTTGAACTCGGCGACCATCGCCTTGAGCGTGGTGAGGGCGTCGGGCTTGTCGCCGACCTCGTAGCTGTCCGGGAACATGAAGCCCTCAGGGCTGTTGGCCGCGAAGGCCGGCAGCCCCAGCTTGGTCGGGTCCTTGAGGGCCGCGTTGATCTGGTCCTCGGTCAGGCCCGTGCCCTTCGCCAGGACCGGCACCATGGCGCTGACCCGGAGCCCCTCGCGGATGAGCACCCGCTTCACCACCTTGTACCCGGCGGGGTCGACGAGACGCGCCACCGCGGACGAGGCCGGCAGGTGGGTCTTCATCTTGTACGTGCCGGGCTGGATCGCCGTCGACTTCGGCTCCTTCGCCACGGCACTCTGGAACGCCTTCGTCGACTTCACGACGTCGGCCTTGACGAGGACGAGGCCCATGTCGGTCAGGCTCGCCCCGGCCGGGATCGTGACCTGGATGTCGTCGACGCCGGCGCCGATGTAGTCGTCGGTCTGACGCCAGTCCATGTACATGGCGTAGCCCTTCTTGGCGGCGAACCAGCCGCCGCCCACGAGCACCGCGAGCGCGACGAGCACGGCGATCCCGCTCCGGACCCGACGGCCTATCTCGGCGCCGTCGACCTTGCCGTCCTCGTCGAACAGGTCGCTCACGACTCCTCCTCCTGGGCAACGCCGGTCGCCCGCTCGAACGTAGCCCGCCCGCTGCGTTCCGCGTCCAGGACGCCCTCCAAGATAGCGACTGCGGCGGCCTGGTCGATCACAGCACGACTGGTGCGGGCGGTCCGGCCGGTGGCGCGCAGCCGTCCGGCAGCCGTCGCCGTCGTCATCCGCTCGTCCGCCAGGAACACGGGCACCGGGCGGAGGGCATCCGAGATCTCGCCCGCCCTCACCCGTACAGCACGCGCCGCCGGGCCGTCCTTGCCGGCCAGGTCGACCGGCAGGCCGACGACGACGGCCACGGGGTCGTACTCGGTGACGAGCCGGCGCAGGTCGACCAGGGGGTCGGGCCTGGCTGGGACGGTGGCCACCGGGTAGGCGAGCAGGCCTTCGCGGTCGCAGGCCGCCACGCCGATCCGGGCGCTGCCGAGGTCGAGTGCCAGCCTGACGCCGCGAGGCAGCGGCTCCCCGGCGGTCAGGAACGGACCCCGTCCCGTACCGCCCCGACGACCGCGTCGAGCGCGGCAGGTGCTGCTGCACCGTTCGTACCGCCGCCCTGGGCGAAGTCGGGCCTGCCGCCACCCCGGCCGCCGAGGACAGGAGCGGCGACACCGACGAGGGCGCCCGCCGACAGGCCCCTGGACCGCGCGCCGTCACCCGTGGCGACGACGACCGACGCCTGCGCGTCCGTACCGCCCACGAGGCAGACCACGGAGTCGGCCCCGAGCCGGGCGCGCAGGTCGAGCGCGAGCGTCCGCAGGTCGTTGCCCGACACGGTGACCCGCTGGGCGAGGACACGGACGCCTGCCACGTCGACGGCCTTGCTGGCAAGCTCGGCCGCCTGCGCCAGCGCCTTGGCCGCGTTGAGGTCGTTGATCGTCTTCTCCGCGCTCTTGAGCTGGACGAGCATGCGCTCGACCCGCTCGACGAGCTGGTCCGGCTGGACCTTGAGCAGGTCGGTGAGGTTCGACACGAGCGCCCGTTCGCGGGCGAGGTGGCTGAACGCGTCCTGGGACACGAACGCCTCGACGCGGCGAACCCCCGCGCCGACCGACTGCTCGCCGAGGAGGCTCAGCAGGCCGATCTGGCTGGACCGCTCGACGTGCGTGCCGCCGCACAGCTCCCGCGACCAGGGGCCGCCCATCTCGACCATGCGGACGACCGAGCCGTACTTCTCCCCGAACATCGCCATCGCGCCCATCGCCTTGGCATCGGCCAGTGGCATCTCGCGGGTCGTCACGGACAGGTCCGCGCGGATGGCGTCGTTCGACAGGCCCTCCAGCTCCTCGCGCATCCCCTGCGACATGGCTGCCGAGCTCGAGAAGTCGAACCGAAGGTAGCCCGGCTTGTTGTACGAGCCGGCCTGGGTCGCGGTCGGGCCGAGCAGGTCGCGGAGGACGGCGTGGACGACGTGCGTGGCCGAGTGTGCCTGGCAGGAGCCGAGCCGCGCGGCGGCGTCGACCTGGGCGGTGACGCTGTCGCCGACCGCCAGCTCCCCGTCGCTGAGCGTCACCGTGTGGACGTGCAGGCCGGGCACCGGCTTCTGCACGTCGATGACGTCCATCGCCAGGCCGGTGCCGAACAGCTGGCCGGTGTCGGCGTCCTGGCCGCCCGACTCCGCGTAGAACGGGGTCTCGGCGAGGACGACCTCGACGGTGTCGCCCTGTTTCGCTGTCTGGACCAGCTTGCCGTCCGCCACGATGCCGAGGACGCGGGAGTCCGCCGTCAGGTCGGTGTAGCCGAGGAACCGGGTCTCCCCGCCGCGCCGCAGCTGGCCGTACGCCTCGCTGGCCTGCGCGCCGCCCTTCTTGGCCTTCGCGTCGGCCTTCGCGCGCGCCTTCTGCTCCGCCATGAGGGTACGGAATCCGGCCTGGTCGACCTCGAGGCCCTGCTCGGCCGCCATCTCTAGAGTGAGGTCGATCGGGAACCCGTACGTGTCGTGGAGCTGGAACGCCCGATCGCCCGAGAGGACGGAGGCGCTCGCTGAGCGCGCGTCGGCGACGGCCATGTCGAACAGCCTCGTCCCGTCGCTGATCGTGCGGCGGAAGGAGGTCTCCTCACGGTCCGCGATCTGGGAGACGCGCGCCCACTGCTCGTCGATCTCCGGGTACGACGTGTTCATCTGGTCCCGCGACACGCTCAGGAGCTCGGTGACGATAGGTGCATCCACCCCGAGGAGCCGCATCGAGCGCAGCGAGCGGCGCAGCAGCCGGCGCAGCACGTACCCGCGCGCCTCGTTGCCGGGAGAGACGCCGTCGGTCATGAGCATGAGCGAGCTGCGGATGTGGTCGCCCACGACCCGGAGCCGCACGTCGGCGGCAGGGTCGTCCCCGTACCGGATCCCCGCGAGTCCCGCGGCATGCGTGATGACGGGGAAGATCTCGTCGATCTCGTACATGTTGTTGACGCCCTGGAGCAGGTACGCCGTCCGCTCCAGACCCATGCCGGTGTCGATGTTCTTGCTGGGCAGCGGGCGCAGCACGTCGAAGTCGTCCTTCGCACGTACGGCCGACAGCTCCTCCGTCTGGAAGACGAGGTTCCAGATCTCGAGGAACCGGTCCTCGTCGGCGATCGGGCCGCCGTCGCGTCCGAACTCCGGGCCGCGGTCGACGTAGATCTCCGAGCACGGGCCCCCGGGACCGGGGACGCCCATGTGCCAGTAGTTGTCCTTGAGGCCCCGCCGCTGGATGTGGGCGTCGGGCACGCCGACCCCACGCCAGTACGAGATGGCCTCGTCGTCGTCGAGGTAGACGGTCACCCAGATCTTGTCGGGGTCGAAGCCGTAGTTGCCGTCGTCCTGGGAGCCGGTCACGAGCTCCCAGGCGTACTCGATGGCCTCCTTCTTGAAGTAGTCGGCGAACGCGAAGTTGCCGTTCATCTGGAAGAAGGTGCCGTGGCGGGTGGTCTTGCCCACCTCCTCGATGTCGAGCGTGCGCACGCACTTCTGCACGCTGACCGCGCGCTTGTACGGGGCGGGCTCGGCGCCGGTGAAGTACGGCTTGAACGGGACCATGCCCGCGTTCACGAACAGGAGCGTGGGGTCGTTGTAGAGCAGCGACGCGCTGGGCACGATTGTGTGGTCGTGACGCGCGAAGAAGTCGATGAAACGACGCCGGATCTCGGCGGTCTTCATGGGTGTTCCTAACGTGTGTCGGGTGAGGGACGCCTAGGAGGCGGCACGGCGGGCAGGGGCGGCGGCGACCGGCCGCTCCGCAGCCTCGGCGCCGTCGATGCCCAGCGCGGCCCGCAGCTCGGTCTCGCGTTCGGCCATGGCGCTCGTCAAGGTCGCCATGAAGGTGGTGGCGCGCTGCCCGAGATCTGCCGACACGTCGGCGACCTGCTCCCGCACGCCCTCGGGGGTCGCCCGGCGGAGGAGCTGGGCACCCTTGATGACAACGACGACGGCCACAGCCGCGCCGAGCGTGAACCAGACCACCCTGCGCATGTCAGCGCTTCCTTCTCACGGAGTTCACCGCGCGGCGGACCCCGTACGAGAACGCGGAGAGCTTGACGAGCGGCGTGGCGACGGTCGAGGTGACCAGGCTGGACAGCTGTGACGCGTCGTTCGCGACGGCGCTCGCATGGCCCGAGAGCTTGGCCACGTCATCGGTGACGACGCCGACCTTCTCGATCTCGTCGTTGACGCTGACGACCAGCCGCTTGACCTCCGGGAGCGTGTCGCTGACCCCGGAGTTGATCTCGCGAACCGTCGCCGTCAGCTCCTTCACCGAGCCGGACAGGCGCCCCAGGAGCATGGCCAGCCACACCGCGCCAATGAGCAGCGCGAGCGCAGCGATCAGGCCTGCGATCGCTCCGATCAGCGCGGCCACCTCACCGCCGGTCATGCATCCTCCCTCGGCACCTCTGAGATCTCGAACCGGGGCAAGCCTAGTGCACTCGCCTCGCGGCCTGTCCGCCCAAGCATCCCGCCTGCTGACGAGGGGATCGCCGGCGTCAGCGTCGCCCGGCGATCTCACAGGTGTCGGAGAAGCCTGCCGCTGCCACGCCGAGCCCGCGGATCAGCCGTGCCCACGCGTTGACCTGCGCCGTGGTTGTCGCCAGGACGACGACCTCGCGCGGGGTGAAGACAGCCGTCACCTCGTCGAGAACGTCACCGGGCAGCGCCGGCGTCATCGACAGCGCGGCCGCGTAGCGGGCAGCCAGTCGCTCCAGCTCCGTGACGGACTCCGGCCACGCGGGGTCCTCTCCCCCGGCCTGCCGCGCCAGCGCCCGTACCTCCTCGTCGGTGAGGCGGTTGCGCTCCTTGCCCATCCCGTTGAGGTCGATGCAGAACGGACAGTCGACGGCGAGGGAGGCGACGAGCCGTACGACCTGGAGCAGCCGCGCGTCGAGGCGCCCGTCGCGGTGGGCGACGAGGGACTCCATGAGACCGAAGCCGAGGGCAGCCCTGGGGTACCAGACCAGGAGCCTCGCCGGCTCGAGCCGGCGGCGCACGACGCGCTCCGCCAGGGCGACACCCGCGCGGAGGACCAGGTTCGGACCGGGTGGTGCGGGGATTGCAGCCATGGGGGTCTCCGCTCTAGTCGTGGGC
>JACRAA010000153.1 GCA_016213595.1 Actinomycetota bacterium
CGTTCACGTCACCGTGCCGGCGGTACGTCAAGCAGGTGTGAGGTCACCGGGACGTCATACGGAGAGGGCAACCGCTTGCCCCGTCCGTATGACGTCCGGAGCAGGATCCTCTAGGTCCAGGCCTTCGCCAGCCGCTCGACGTTCTCGGTGAGCCGCTCGGGCGAGGTGGCGAAGTTCAGGCGCACGTGCCCGGTCGAGCCGGGGGCGTAGGACGCGCCGTCGCTCAGCTGGACCCGACCGCGCTCGAGGGCGACCGCGGCAGCGTCGTGATGGCCGTGAGCGGAGGCGTCGAGCCAGGCGAGGTAGGTCGCCTCGATCGGCCGCATCCGCACCTCGGGCAGGTGCTCGGCCAGCAGCGACGCCAGCAGGCTGCGCTGCTGGTCGAGGCGCTCCACCAGCGAGGCGAGCCACGGGTCACCGTGGTCGTACGCCGTCCGCGCGGCGACCACGCCGAGGGGCGACCACGAGTCGTTGCGCGACATCGGCTCCGCGTCGAGACGCTCGCGGTCGGCGGCCGAGGGCACGACCAGCTGCGCGCACTTGAGGCCGGCGGTGTTGAAGGCCTTCGACGCGGCGACGACGGCCACCGCATGGTCGTGGGTGCCGTCGATCGCGAGGTAGGAGACGTGCTCGGCACCCGGCAGCACGAGGGGCGCGTGGATCTCGTCGCTGACGACGCGCGCCCCGTGGCGCAGGACGACGTCACGGATCCCCTCCAGCTCGGCGCGCGTGAAGACGCGGCCCCACGGGTTGTGCGGCTGGGTGAGGATCAGCGTCTGCGCACCGTCCGCGAAGAGGCGGTCGAGGCGGTCGAGGTCGATCTCCGCACGCTCGGCCGACTCCGGCACCTCCAGCAGGTGCTCGGCCCGACCGGTGATGCCGGCCAGGCCGTGCTGCGCGTTGTAGCCCGGTGTCGGGAAGACCACGCCGCCGGAGCCGCTGAGGACGTCGATCGCCAGCCGGACTCCGGCCGTCACGTCCACGACCGGTCGGACCGCCTCGGGCGAGGGCGCCCAGCCGAAGTGCCGCGCGGCCCAGCCGGCGTACGCCTCGGCGAGCTCGGGACTGCGCTCGAGCGGGTAGCCGGTCACGCCGTCCGCGAGGGCGCGCTGCACCGCCTCCATCACGACGGGGTCGACGGCATAGTCCATCTCCGCGACCCACGCCGGGATCACGTCGTCGGGCACCGTGCCCCACTTGAGCGGCAGGGCGCGCCGCGCCTCGGCATCGGTGAGGTCGACCACCGGCCGACGGTCGGAGGTGCTCATGTCAGTGCCAGTGATGAGAGACGAGGATGCGCCCGACGAGAACCCGCCGGTCCTTCGTTTCGCGCGCGTCCGCCAGTGCGGACACGTACGTGTCGTGCGTGTGGGAGACCCACCGACCGTCGGGACCCTTCTCGCCGCCCTGCCCGTCGACGGCGGTGTACGTCGTCGCGTCGGGGTGGTGGCTGGTGCCGGGCCACTCGCGCACCACCGCACCCTTCACGACGACGGCCAGGCGCTCGAGCGCAGCGATGGTCTTGTACCCGACGGGAACCCGGTGCTCGAAGCTCGGGTCCCAGCTCCCGAAGTCCATGAGGTCGCCGGCCGGCCACGTGCGTCCCAGCCAACCGCTCGCCTCCAGCACCCAGTGGGTCTCGTCCGCCGCCGTGTCGAACGGGTCTCCCCCACCCTGCGGCCAGTCGTAGCGGACCTCGGTCCCGACCGGAGGCAGGTCAGACCTGCTCGCGCGACGCCACTGCACGGGCCACCCTCTCGATCGCCTCCGCGACGGGGACGCCGTTGTCCTGGCGACCGTCGCGGTAGCGGAAGGAGACCGCGCCCTTCTCGACGTCGTCGTCGCCGGCGATCAGCATGAACGGCACCTTCTGGAGCTGCGCGTTGCGGATCTTCTTCTGCATCCGGTCGTCGGACTCGTCGACCTCGACGCGCAGGCCCTGCGCCTTCATGGTGCGGGCGATGTCGAAGAGGTAGTCGTTGTGCCGCTCCGCGATCGGGATGCCCTGCACCTGGACCGGCGCCAGCCAGGGCGGGAACGCGCCGGCGTAGTGCTCGACCAGGACGCCGATGAACCGCTCGATCGAGCCGAACTTGGCGGAGTGGATCATCACCGGCTGCTGGCGGGTGCCGTCGGCGGCGACGTACTCCAGGTTGAAGCGATCGACCGCCGGCTGGTTGAAGTCGTACTGGATGGTCGACATCTGCCAGGTGCGACCGATGGCGTCCTTGGCCTGCACCGAGATCTTCGGGCCGTAGAACGCGGCGCCGCCCGGGTCGGGCACGAGGTCCACGCCGAACTTGCGCGCCGCGGTCTCGAGCACGTCGGTCGCGGTCTGCCATTGGCCGTCGGAGCCGATGAACTTGTCGGGCTTGGAGTCGTCGCGCGTCGACAGCTCGAAGTAGTAGTCGTCGAGGCCGAAGTCCTTGAGCAGCCCGGTGACGAAGGTGAGCAGGTGCTCGACCTCAGCCGGAGCCTGCTCCGGGGTGACATAGGAGTGCGAGTCGTCCTGGGTCATCGCGCGGACGCGGGTCAGGCCGTGGACCACGCCGGACTTCTCGTAGCGGTAGACCGACCCGAACTCGAAGAACCGCAGCGGCAGCTCGCGGTAGGAGCGCTGCCGTGAGCGGTAGATCAGGTTGTGCATCGGGCAGTTCATCGCCTTGAGGCGGTACTCCGCGTGCTCCATCTCCATCGGCGGGAACATGGTGTCCGCGTAGTAGGGCAGGTGCCCCGAGGTGTGGAACAGCCCGTCCTTGCTGATGTGGGGGGTGCCGACGTAGTCGAAGCCCTCCTCGAGGTGCCGACGGCGGACGTAGTCCTCCATCTCCCGCTTGATCACGCCGCCGCGCGGGTGGAAGACCGCCATGCCGGAGCCGATCTCGTCCGGGAAGGAGTAGAGGTCGAGCTCGCGGCCGAGCTTGCGGTGGTCGCGGCGCTCGGCCTCCTCGAGGCGGTGGAGGTGCTCCTCGAGCGCCTCCTTGGTCTCCCAGGCGGTGCCGTAGATGCGCTGGAGCTGCTTGATCTTCTCGTCGCCGCGCCAGTAGGCCGCGGCACTGCGCATCAGCTTGAAGGCGGGGATCCGCTTGGTGGTCGGCAGGTGCGGGCCGCGGCAGAGGTCGGACCACCTGGCCTCGCCGGAGCGGCCGATGTTGTCGTAGATGGTGAGCTCGCCGGCACCCACCTCGACCGAGGCGCCCTCGGTGTCGGACGCGCCCGAGCCGCCCTTGAGGCCGATCAGCTCGATCTTGTAGGGCTCGTCCTTGAGCTCGGTCAGCGCGTCGGCGTCGGTGGTGACCCGGCGCTCGAAGCGCTGGTTCTCCTTGATGATCTTCCGCATCGCGGACTCGATCTTCACCAGGTCCTCGGGCACGAACGGGGTCTCGACGTCGAAGTCGTAGTAGAACCCGTTGTCGATCGGCGGGCCGATGCCGAGCTTGGCCTCGGGCCAGAGCTGCTGAACTGCCTGGGCCATCACGTGCGCGGTCGAGTGGCGCAGGATGTCGCGGCCGTCGGGGCTGTCGATGACCACGGCCTCGACCTCGTCGCCGTCGTGGAGCTCGTGGGCAAGGTCCTTGAGCTGGCCTGCCACGCGAGCGGCGACCACGTCGGCGTCGTCGCGGAACAGCTCCCAGGCCTTGGTGCCCGTCGTCACCGAGGTCTCCGCACGCTGGTCTGCGTGGATGCGGACGACCTGGATGTCAGACACGGGAGCTCCTGGGAGTGGTGGGACGGATGTCGCGGCGAGCCTATCGGCCACCCACCGTGTGCCTCACCCCGGTTTCCTCCACCCGCCCGGGTGGTGCGGGCGGTGAAGTCCGCGGCAGCGGGTACGGCATCGCATGGCCCTCACCCAGACCCGGACGCAGGTTGCTGCTCAGTCCCTCACCGTGGCTTCCGTGCCCTCGGGACACGTGTACGTCCGCCACCTCGCGCCGCTC
>JACRAA010000154.1 GCA_016213595.1 Actinomycetota bacterium
CGGCGATCCGGAACGTACTGACCGTGCCGTCCTGGGCGTTGGTCACCAGAGAGAGGACAGGGTTGCTCATGCTCGCCACTCTAGAGCGGCGGATGACCGCGATGTGGCCTTGTGGGGTACCCGCCACACCCGCTCGGCGTGCCGTGTATGTTCCCGGGCATGAGTTCGAAGACGAACGCACCGCTTGCGCGTATCGATGATCCGTCGGCCATCCGCAACGTCGTCCTGGTAGGTTCCTCCGGCTCCGGGAAGACAACCCTGTTCGAGCACCTCGTGCGGTCGAACGTGGCGAGCTACAGGGGCGAGAGGGAGGACCTGGAGCGCAGCTCAGCGCTGCAGCTCGCGGCCCTCGCTACCGGCGACATCGTCCTCAACCTCCTCGACGCACCGGGCCATCCGGACTTCGTGGGCGAGCTCCGGGCAGCGCTCCGCGCCGCGGATGCGGCCGTCTTCGTGGTAGCCGCGGGCGACGGGATCGACGCAGCCACGGCTGCGCTGTGGCACGAGTGCGCGGCTGTCGCGATGCCGCGGGCCATCGTCGTCACGAAGCTCGACGACGGCCGTACGACGTTCGACACCGCCCTCGGCGACCTGCAGGCGGTGCTCGGCAAGTCGGTACAGCCCGCGTACGCACCGCTGGTGACCGGCGGCCAGATCACGGGCAACCTCTCGCTGGTCTCTCAGCAGGCGCACGACTACAGCTCGGGAAGCCTCGTGAGCCGCCCCGCCGAGGCGGACGAGCTGGCCGTGATCGAGCAGTACCGCTCAGACCTCATCGAGGGGATCATCGAGGAGTCCGAGGACGCGGACCTCATGGACCGCTACCTCGAGGGGGACGAGCTGCGCCAGGACGAGCTGCTCGCCGACCTGCTCACCGCGATCCTCCACGGCAGGTTCCACCCGGTCATCCCGGTGAACTCGCTCAACGGGATCGGTACGGACCAGCTGCTCACCGTCATCGAGAACTCGTTCCCGCAGCCGGGGACGCACCGGCTCAGCGTCACGACGCCCGACGGCAAGGACCTGCCCTCGCTCTCCGGGGACCCGGCGGGCCCGCTGGTCGCGGAGGTCATCCGGACGACGTCCGACCAGTTCGCGGGCCGGCTGTCGCTCGTCCGGATCTACAACGGCTCGCTCAAGGTCGACGACGTCGTCCATGTCTCCGGGCACCGCAGCCTGTTCACCGGCGCGCCTGACCCGGCGCACCCGGACCACGACGACGACGAGCGCGTAGGACCCCTGTCCGTACCGTCCGGCGTGGAGACGGCGACGGTCGACAGCGCGGTCGCCGGCCAGCTCGTCTACGTCGCCAAGTTGTCGAAGGCCGAGACCGGTGACACGCTGTCGCCGAAGGACCGGCCGGCTCTCGTCGAGCCGTGGAACCTGCCCGAGCCGCTGCTTCCGGTCGCCATCCGCGCCGCGTCACGCAACGACGAGGACAAGCTCCCTGCGGCGCTGGCCCGGCTCGCCGTCGAGGACACGACCGTACGGCTCGAGCGCACCGTGGAGACCGACCAGATCGTCCTCTGGACCATGGGCCAGGGACACGTCGACCTCCTCCTCAACCGGCTCGTCCAGCGGTACGGGGTGAAGGTCACCCAGGAGGACCTCAAGGTGCCCCTCCGGGAGACGTTCATCACCAAGGCGTCGGCGCAGGGCCGCCACGTCAAGCAGTCGGGTGGCCACGGGCAGTACGCGGTGTGCCAGCTCGAGATCGAGCCGCTGGAGCGTGGCGCCGGCTTCGAGTTCGTCGACAAGGTCGTCGGTGGCGCCGTACCGCGGCAGTTCATACCGTCGGTCGAGAAGGGTGTCCGCGGCCAGCTCGAGAAGGGCGTGCTCGCCGGCTACCCGCTCGTCGACGTACGGGTGACGCTGGTCGACGGCAAGTCCCACTCGGTCGACTCGTCCGACATGGCGTTCCAGACGGCCGGGTCGCTGGGCCTGCGGGAGGCGGCCAGCCCGAAGACGGTGACGCTGCTGGAGCCGATCGACGAGGTCGTCGTGACGGTGGGCGAGGAGTACATGGGTGCGGTGATGACCGACGTGTCGAGCCGGCGTGGACACGTCCTGGGCACGGACTCGGACGACGCGCACCACGCGATCATCCGGGCGCTCATCCCCGCGAGCGAGCTCAGCCGCTACGCAGTCGACCTCCGTGGCCTCGCCCATGGCTCGGGCTCGTTCACGCGGACCTTCCACGGCTACCAGCAGATGCCGCAGAACCTCGTCGACGAGGCCGTCAAGGCCCACCACAGCTGAGGTCGGGACAGCGGCGTTCCGTATCGCCGACGTCGGGATCCGTACGTCAGCGGGGGATGTAGCCGATGATCCCCTCCGCCATCATCTGCACGGCGATGGCGCTGAGGAGCAGTCCCGCGATCCGGCTCAGCAGGGTGATGCCGCCCTCGCGCATGACACGCCGGATGAGCTCGGCGAAGCGGAGCGTGAGGTAGACCATGAGCATCGCCGTGAGCAGGGCCACCGCGACGACGGCGTAGCCGGCGAGGGTCGCCTGGGACTGCACCGCCAGCATCATCGCCACGATCACGCCCGGGCCTGCGAGCAGGGGCGTCCCCAGTGGGACGATCGCGACGTTCACCGTCGAGTCGGGGGCGTCGTCGGGCGGCGGCTCGTCGAAGTGGCCGGTCAGCAGCTGGAGGGCCACGAGCAGGAGCAGCAGGCCGCCGGAGATCTGGAGCGCCTGGACCGAGACGTGGAGGTAGTCGAGGATGAGGCGCCCGAACAGGCCGAACGTCCCGGTGACCCCGAGGGCCACGAGCGTTGCCCGCCACGCGGCGACGTTGCGCTGACGAGGCGACATCCGGCGGGTGAGCCCGAGGAAGACGGGCAGCAGGCCCGGCGGGTCGAGGATCACCCACAACGTCAGCACGGTCGAGGTGAAGACATACCCGTACGAGCTCACAGCACTCCCTTCGCGAGGGCTCACGCTAGTGGGACAGCCACGCCGTCCTCGCACTGGTCCCTCGCGAAGGGCTCAGCAGGTCTCAGAGCGAGTGCAGGGGCCGCTGCCCGGGCGCCAGGCTCGAGCGCGGCACGATCTGCTTGCCGAACGGGAAGCAGGTCACGGGGATCATCTTGAGGTTGGCGAGCGCGATCGGGATCCCCACGATCGTGACGCCCTGGGCGAGTGCGGTGAGCACGTGGACGACGGCCAGCCAGACACCCGCCACGACGAACCACACGGCGTTCCCGATCGCCGAGCCCGCCCCGGCGTGCGGCTTCGCCACCACGGCGCTGCCGAACGGCCACAGGGCGTACCTCGCCATCCGCAGCGAGGCGACCCCGAACGGGATGGTCACGATGAACACGCAGGCGAAGAGGCCCAGCACGACGTAGCCGATGGCGAGCCAGAGGCCGCCGAAGATGAGCCAGATGAGGTTGAGCAGAGTACGCATGTCTCCTCGCGCCGGTCGGCGCGCCTTTCGTCTCCCAGTGAAGCGCACGCCTGGTGACCCGACACCCCGGTTTCTCCGCCACCGGCCCAGGATGCGGACTGGATAGGGTGTCGGGCGTGGTGAGAGGCGAGGCACGACCGCACCGGGACGTCGTGAGCTTCGTACGTCGCAGCGCCCGGATGAACCCGTCCCAGGAGCGTGCCTGGCGCCTGCATCGGGGCGCCTACCTGGTCGACGTCGCCCGCGGTCCCATGTCCACCTCCGTCGCACCTCAGGACCCCCTGGACTGGTCGGAGATCTTCGGGCGTACCGCTCCCCTCCTCGTCGAGATCGGCGCGGGGAACGGCGACTCGCTGGTGGCGACGGCCGCTGCCCACCCGGACGTCGACGTCATCGGCTTCGAGGTCTTCGAGCCGTCCATCGCCTCGACCGTGGGCAAGCTCTCGGCCCGGGGACTCAGGAACGCCCGCGTGGTGCTGGCGGACGGCGTCCAGGGCTTGCGCTGGCTCGTGGCCCCGGAGTCCCTCGACGCCGTCCACGCGTTCTTCCCGGACCCGTGGCACAAGGCCCGCCACCACAAGCGCCGGCTGGTCTCCGCCGAGACGTGCTCGCTGGTCTGGCAGCGTCTGCGCCCCGGAGGCCTGTTCCGGGTCGCCACCGACTGGGAGGACTATGCACTCGCCATGCGAGAGGTGCTCGACGCGTCCGAGCTCACGGCAGTTCACGTGGGCTGGGCGCCCCGTTTCGAGGAGCGACCGATGACGAAGTACGAGGCCCGTGGGATCGCCGCTGGCAGGAGCGTGTACGAGCTGTGCTACCGCAGATGAACCAGTCCCTGGTCCGATGGCGGCTCGACGTCGCCTACGACGGCACGGCCTTCTCGGGGTGGGCGGCGCCGCCCGGGCTGCGCAGCGTCGAGGGCGAGCTGACCGACTGGCGGGGTCGCGGGCTCCGGCTCCGCGAGCCCCCCCGCCGC
>JACRAA010000152.1 GCA_016213595.1 Actinomycetota bacterium
ATCTAAGCGACAGGGCTACACGTCGACTGTCTGACCTGCCAGGATCGCCAGGATCCGGTCGAGGTCGTCCGGACCGGCGAACTCGATGGTGATTCTGCCCCGGTTCTTGGTCATCGACACGGCGACCCTCGTGTCGAAGTGCTCGCTCAGGTCAGCTGCAACCTCCGCAGCCCTCGGGTCCGCGTCCACGGGAGGCCTGGGGGTGCGCGCCGAGCGGGACGGCTCGGACAGAGTGACAGCCTCCTCTGTCGCGCGTACGGACAGGCCCTCTGCGACGATGCGGGTCGCAAGCTTCTCCATCGCCTCAGAGGAGTCGAGCGCGAGCAGCGCGCGGGCATGCCCGGCGGACAGCACGCCCGCGGCCACGCGTCGTTGTACCGGCGCCGGGAGACGGAGCAGGCGGATGGTGTTGCTGATCTGAGGCCGCGACCTGTGGATGCGCTGAGACAGGTCCTCCTGCGTGCAGCCGAAGTCGTCGAGGAGTTGCTGGTACGCCGCCGCCTCCTCAAGAGGGTTGAGCTGGGCGCGGTGGAGGTTCTCCAGGAGGGCATCCCTCAGCAGGTCGGCCTCCTCGGTTGGCCGGATGATGGCGGGGATCGTGTCGAGACCCGCGGCCTTCGTCGCCCGCAGGCGTCGCTCGCCCATGACCAGCTCGTAGCGGTCCTGGCCCAACGGGCGGACGACGACGGGCTGCAGCAGGCCGATGTCCTTGATCGACCTGGCCAGCTCTGCCAGCTGGTCCTCGTCGAAAGCCGTACGTGGCTGCCGTGGGTTCGGGACGATGGCGGCGAGGGGAAGCTCCGCGAAGGACGCACCGTCAGGCATGGGCACATCGGGCGTATCGCCCCCCGTCCGGGAGGTGGGGGTGTCGGTGTTCTGGAACAGCTCGCCGAGTCCGCGGCCGAGACCGGCCGGCTTGGTGCGTGTCGGCATCAGTGAGCTCCTTCTCGAACGGCGATCTCGCGGGCAGCGGCTGCATACGCGTCGGCTCCGGGGGACCCCGGCGAGTAGGACATTACGGTCTGACCGTAGCTGGGGGCTTCGGAGACGCGCACCGACCTCGGGATCGCCGCCTGCAGAGTCTCCGTCGGAAAGTGTCGTCGGACCTCCTCCGCGACCTGTGACGAGAGCTTGGTCCGCCCGTCGAACATTGTGAGGACCACGGTGGACACCTGGAGGCGGTCGTTCAGGTTGCCTTTGACGAGGTTTATGGTGCGCACGAGCTGTGAGACGCCCTCGAGCGCGTAGTACTCGCACTGGATGGGGATGAGGATCTCCTTCGCCGCGACCAGGGCGTTGAGCGTGAGGAGGCCGAGGGAGGGGGGACAGTCCAGGATCACGTAGTCGTGCGGGTGGTCCTGGAGGTAGGTGCGGAGCGCGTCGAGGAGCCTGTGCTCGCGCCCGTGGATGCTGACCAGCTCGATCTCCGCGGCCGCGAGGTCGATGGTCGCCGGAAGTACCGACAGCAGGGGGGCTTCAGGGCTCGGAACGACGTGCCATGCCATGTCGTCCTGCTCGATGAGCACTTCGTAGGTGCCCCGTACTCCTTGTCGGTGGTCGACCCCCAGGGCTGTGGACGCGTTGCCCTGAGGATCCATGTCGACCAGCAGGACACGGAGTCCCCCGCTCGCAAGAGCCGCCGCCAGGTTCACAGCGGTGGTCGTCTTCCCGACGCCACCCTTCTGGTTTACGACGACCATCACCCGTGTTCCTGAAGGCCGGGGCAATGTTTCACGTGAAACGGTGTCCACCGCTGCCCTGCTGGGTGCCTCGCTCATGCGGTCGCCTCTCGCCCTGCCTCCGCTGACCGGAGCACTCTATCTGCGCGCCGACTACTCGGGCTTCGCTGAAGCGGCGTGGCGAAGCCCTAGTCTCTCTTTCTTGCTTTATCGCTTTCTCGCCATGTCGCCAAGGTTCCTCAAGTCAGACCCCACTCCAACCCGACGGAAATGGCAAGGCTAGCCTTACCAACATGACCTCGAGCATGGACCTGGCAAGCGCTCCGCTGGGGACCTCCCTGACCCTGCTGGGCATCGAGAAGGTGGCTCACGGCCGCCGCCTTGCCACCCTCGGGCTGCGTGAGGGCTCCACCTTCCGCCTCCTCGCCAGAACGATCGGCGGCGGCCGCATCGTCCTCGTGGCCGGTTCCCGGATCGCGCTGGGCCGTGACCTCGTCCGCCAGCTCCGTGCGACCGCTGCCTGATGTCTGAGGCCACTCGTATCCGGCCGCCGGTCACGCCCGCGCCGACGCCCCCGGTCTCCGCCAAGTCGTGCTGTCAGACCACCACGCAGGTGTCCGCCGGCGCCCAGGCCCCCGTCGTGGCTCTCGTCGGCGCACCGAACACCGGGAAGTCCACCCTCTTCAACGCCCTCACCGGGTCCCGCGTCACCACCGGCAACTGGCCGGGCACCACCGTGGAGGTCTCGCGCGGCGCGTGGCGGCCCACTCGCCTCGCAACCACCCCCGCAGGCGATGACTGCTCAGGAGATCTGGACCTGCCGGCCGAGGCCGTCACCCTGCTGGACCTCCCCGGCGCGCACAGCCTCGACGCACACTCCCCGGACGAGCAGCTCACGGGCGGCCTCCTCCAGGACGGACCCGACGACGAGCGTCCCGACCTCTGCATCGTGACCGTGGACGCCTCCCGGCTCGCCCACGGCCTCTACCTGGTGTCGCAGATCCGCGAGCTCCCGATGCGCGTCGTACTCGCGGTGACCATGACGGACGTGGCCGTACAGCGCGGTCTGTGTCTCGACCCTCACCTGCTCTCGGCAGCCCTCGGCTGTCCGGTAGTGCTGACCGACCCCCGACGCCGCACCGGTCTGGCCACCTTGGCGAGCACGGTTCTCACGGCTCTCGTCGACCCCGTACCTGCACCTCGCCAGACGCTCGACACCGATGATGCGCTCGTGCGCGAGGACGAGCGGTTCGCGTGGCTCTCCACAGCCGCGGAGCAGGCCACCGTCGTCGCCGGGCACGACGGTCTCAGCGTGTCGGACAAGGTCGACCGCTGGGTCACGGCTCCCGTCGTCGGGCCTCTCGTCTTCCTCTCCGTGATGTGGGCGGTCTTCCAGGTGACGACGAGCGTCGCAGCCCCCCTCCAGGACGCGCTGGACCGCCTCTTCTCCGGGCCATTGACCGACACAGTCGCCGCGATCCTCAGGCTGGCGCACCTCAACGGCACGTGGGTGGAGGGTCTTCTCGTCAACGGTCTCGTCGCCGGCGTCGGCATGCTCCTCACGTTCGTCCCGCTGATGGCGCTCATGTTCGTCCTGCTGGCGCTGCTCGAGGACTCCGGCTACCTGGCGCGTGCTGCCGTGGTCACCGACCGGCTCATGCGGGCGATCGGCCTCCCCGGCAGGGCCTTCCTGCCTCTCGTCGTGGGGTTCGGGTGCAACGTGCCCGCCATCTCCGCGACCCGGATCCTTCCCGACGCGCGGCAGCGGCTGCTCACCGTCCTGCTCGTCCCGTTCACCTCATGCTCCGCGCGCCTGACCGTGTTCGTCATGCTGGGCACGACCTTCTTCGGCCGGAACGCCGGTACAGCCGTGTTCGGCATGTACGTCGCCTCGGTCGTCCTCGTCGTGCTCGTCGGCCTGCTGCTGCGGGCCACCCTGTGGCGCACCATGGGCGCCGAGCCGCTCATCATCGACCTCCCCGCCTACCACGTACCGACCCTCCGCCTCACCGCCGCCGTCGTCTGGCAGCGCCTGCGCGGCTTCCTCAGGACGGCCTCCGGCATCATCGTCGTGACGGTCTGTGCCGTGTGGCTGCTGCAGTCCATCCCCACCACCGCGGGGCCGTCGTTCGCTCAGGTCCCGGTGGAGGACAGCGTGTACGGGGTCGTCGCCCGCACGATCTCGCCCGTCTTCGCTCCCGCCGGGTTCAACCAGTGGCAGACCGCCTCGGCGCTCATGGTCGGCTTCGTCGCCAAGGAGGCGGTCATCAGCTCGTGGGCTCAGACGTACGCCGCCGAGCAGCCCCAACCCGGACAGGCCGGCCTGCTCGGTGACCACATCCAGAGAGCGTTCCAGCAGTCCTCCGGAGGCCACACGCTCCCGGCTGTGCTGGCGTTCATGGTGTTCCTGCTCGCATACACGCCGTGTGTCGCCACGCTCGCAGCCCAGCGCCGCGAGGTGGGACTCCGCTGGACGGCGTTCGGCGTCGCGGTCCAGCTGACCACCGCCTGGCTCCTCGCGGTGACCATGTTCCAGGTCGGAAGGCTGTTCTGGTGACCGGCCCGTTGCACCTGGTACTGGGCGAGATCAGCGCCGGCACACCGACCCTGGGCGAGATCTCGCGCCGTACGGGCCTCTCTGACGACGTCGTACGGGCAGCGGTCGACCATCTCGTACGGGCTGGTCGCGTCGTGAGCTCCAAGCTCTCGCGCGGCTGTCCCACGGACGGCTGCGGCACCTGCCCCTCGTCCTCCGGCTGTGCGCTCCCGACAACCCTGCGCAGCCGTCGCCCAGGACTGGTCAGCCTCACGCTCAGTCGAACCGTGACCTGACCTGACCCCCGTCAGGCCCGGCGCACCCTCACCACGTACGTCGCTTCCGCCTCGTCGTGCGCCCTCACCGTGAGCACGGTGGCCTCGACGCCCGCCTTCGCCA
>JACRAA010000162.1 GCA_016213595.1 Actinomycetota bacterium
CACCGCCACGAGCCGGCTCGCACGGCAGCAGCCAGGGGAGCGGGGGTGGACGCGACACCCGGCGCGCCGAGGACGCTGAGGATCGTGATGGCCACCACCGCGTACACGACGACCGTCGCCCCGAGAGCGATGCTGATGGCCCGGGGGATCGTACGGGCTGGGTCACGTACCTCCTCGCCGAGCGTCGCTATCCGCGCGTAGCCGGCGAATGCGAAGAAGAGCAGCCCGGCGGACTGGAGCACTCCGTACCAGCCGCGCGGCCCCGCCGCGGCGAGGCTGATGCGTCCGAGGTCCGGGTGGCCGGCGACCAGGCCTGCGAGCACGACGAACGCGAGCGCGGCGAGGACGACGGCGACGATCACGCGGGTGACGACGGCTGTACGGGTGATGCCGCGGTAGTTCACGCCCGCGAGCACGACGACGGCGAGCGCGGCGACGGGCCGCTGCCACTGCTCGGGCACGGTGTAGGCGGCGAACGTGAGCGCCATCGCCGCGCAGCTGGCCGTCTTGCCGACCACGAACCCCCAGCCTGCGAGGAAGCCCCACCACTCGCCGAGACGCTGTCGCCCGTACACGTATGTGCCGCCGGACGTCGGGTACTGCGCCGCGAGCTGGGCCGACGCCGTCGCGTTGCAGTACGCCACGACGGCCGCGAGGACCAGGCCGATGACGAGGGCAGAGCCCGCAGCCGCCGCGGCGGGCGCGAAGGCTGCGAACACGCCCGCGCCGATCATGGAGCCGAGCCCGATGACCACGGCGTCGAAGGTGCCCAGGCTGCGGGCGAGCGCCGGGTGGGCCGGGGGGCTCCCCATCACCGCATCCCGCCGGCCGCCGGCGAGGGAGGCCTCGTCGTGAGGTGGCTGGGTCATCGCGTGGCTCCTCGCGCGGCTCGTACGCCTGGTGTCGGCTCGCCCCTCGAGCGGGGGTCTGCCCGGCCAGCCTAGGCGTGGACCCCTGTGCAGCAGCGGAAGTGGCAGACCGTACGTCTGCAGCCAGTGGCACACCAGTGCACGCTGACGCCTACCCCCTCAGCGCCGGGCGGTCACAACGTCACCGGCTCGTAATGCCTCGGCTCTCGACAAACGCCCCTTGTGGGGTGACGGTTGTGGCGTGACAACGCCGAATGCAGTGGAGCGGGTCCCGAAGCGGTGGGCGGCTCTCGACGGCGTCCTGGCCACCGGGGCCGGCCTCGGGGTCGGACATCTCGTCGCCCTGCTCGCGCCCGGCTCGTCGCCGGTCGTCGCCGTCGCCACGCGCGCCATCGACGTGACGCCTGGGCCGGTCAAGGACTGGGCCGTCGCCACGTTCGGTACGAACGACAAGGCCGTACTCGTCGTCGGCGCCATCGTGGTGACGCTCGGGCTCGGTGCCCTGGTCGGCCTCGTCGCCCGCCGCTCGACCGGGTCGGCCCTGGTCGGCGGCGCGGCTCTCGTCGCCGTCGCGCTGACCGCCGCCGGGGCAGACCGTGCCCGGCCCCTGCTCTGGTGGGCGCCGGGCGTCGCCGCCCTCCTCGTCGGAGGATGGGCGCTGGTCACGCTCATCGGGGCGTCACGCATCGCGGCAGCGCCACCGGTGCTGGAGGACCCCAGCCGCCGGCGCTGGCTGCGGCTGGCCCTCGCGGCCGGCGGTGCCGGCGTGGTGGGGGGCATGCTGGGTCAGGGCCTTCGCCCCGCGGCAGAGCATCCTCCCGTGAGCCTGCCCGTACGGTCGATGACCCCCTTCCCCGCGGGCCTGGAGACGCAGGTCCCGGGCGTGAACCCGTTCGTGACCCCGTCGTCCGGCTTCTACCGCATCGACACCGTGCTGGAGCCTCCGTCGATCGACGTGAAGACCTGGCGCCTGTCGGTCGAGGGCATGGTCGACCGGCCGTTCTCCATCGGCTGGGACGAGCTCCTCGGCCTCGATGCCGTCGAGCGGGCCGTGACGCTCGAGTGCGTCTCGAACGAGGTCGGCGGGAACCTCATCGGGTCGGCGCGCTGGCTGGGCGTACGGACAGCGGACCTGCTGAAGCGAGCCGGCGTGCGTGAGGGCGCGGACATGGTGCTGTCGTCGTCGGCCGACGGGTTCAGCGTGAGCACCCCGTTGGGCGCGCTCCTCGACGGCCGGGACGCGCTCGTCGTGTACGAGATGAACGGCGAGGCACTGCCCGCGAAGCACGGCTTCCCGGTACGGCTGCTCACGCCAGGGCTGTACGGGTTCGTCGGCGCGACGAAGTGGCTCGTCAAGATGGAGGTCACGACGTTCGCTGCCAAGGCGGCGTACTGGACGATCCTGGGCTGGTCCGACCACGGCCCGATCAAGCCGGGCTCGCAGATCGACGTGCCCCGGCCCGGCCACGTGGCAGCAGGTTCCGTCACCGTGGGCGGTACGGCCTGGGCGCACGGGGTCGGTGTAGGCAAGGTCCAGGTACGTGTCGACGGTGGGCCGTGGAGCGACGCCACCCTTGGTCCCGACGCCGGAGTCGAGTACTGGCGTCAGTGGCTGTGGCCCTGGGAGGCCACCCGGGGCGACCACCAGCTCCAGTCCCGGGTCGTCGACGCGACGGGGCGGCCACAGGAGGAGCGCGAGGTCCCTTCCTTCCCCGACGGCGCGAGTGGCCTGCACACCGTTCGTGTACAGGTGTCCTGACAGCGAACGAGGCTGGTCTGGCACGAGCTCTGGTCAGGAGCTCTGGCGATTCCATCGAAGTGCACGTCATCTCGTGGCTCAGAGTTCTCGTCGAGGGGCATTCCATCGAAGTGCACGTCATTCGGGCCCTGTACGGCCCTGACAACCAGCACTTCGATGGATTGGCTCGGGGCAGGCCTGATGAGCGCCCTGACAACCTGCACTTTGATGGAATGGCGCGCAGAGAGTCCTCCTCTGCGAGAATCACAGCCACCGGGACCTTCCGCTCCGGCCCCACAGCACTGGGGGACACGTGAACACAGCGGACCACCTCACGGCCGGCGCGGCCGACGAAGCCATCACGATGCTCGACGCCGGGTCCCGGCTCGCCCACCTCCTCGCGGACGGCTCATCACCATGAGCATCCACGGTGTCGGGATCGACGTGGGAAGCATCCCCCGAGCAGCGGCGCTGATCGAACGCTTCGGCGAGCACTTCGTCGGCCGGTGGTTCGACGACGCCGAGATGAGCGACCCACGGTTCCGGCCGTCGTGGGTGGCGCGCGAGCTCGCGGCGAAGGAGGCGGTCTGGAAGGCGCTGCGCATCGACGAGCACACCGCGCCGCCCTGGCGCCAGATCATCATCACCGCCGACCCGTGCCGCAACATCTTGACGGTACGGCTCGAGGGCGAGCTTGCGAGCACGGCCGCCGCGCTGGGCGTC
Organism: Actinomycetota bacterium; assembly: GCA_016213595.1. Taxonomy (GTDB): domain Bacteria; phylum Actinomycetota; class Actinomycetes; order Propionibacteriales; family Propionibacteriaceae; genus Fen-668. Next base: position 3,331 of record JACRAA010000162.1, read on the forward strand.
GGCCCGATCCTCGTCAGCGCCACGGTCTCCGGCGACCTCGCCGTCGCCCTCGCCATCGCGGAGCGGGCGGACTGCCAGTAACGAACGGACCGGCCGTACGCCGACGAGTCAGTCGACTCGACGAGAGCCCCTTCGTACCGCCTCAGCGCACGTTCAGGCCACCCACGAGCACGCAGCGGCGCCGGCGTGCGAACGTGCGTGCCGAGGTGAGTCCCTCACCCGTCGGACCGGCGATCGTGAAGGTGCAGTAGCCCTCCCCACCGATGCCGATGCCCGCGTACGACGGCCCGTTCTTGACGAAGATCGTCGTCTGGATGCGCTTGGCCATCTTCGTGAGGGCGTTCACGTCGGTCGAGTGCATGATCGCCGTGTGCCGGTTCCCGTGCTCGGCGAGGACGGCGAGGTCCATGCCCTCGTCGACGTCCTTCACGCGGACGATCGCAAGGACGGGCATCATGAGCTCGACCCGTACGAACGGGTGGTCGAACGGCACCTCCGCGATGACGAGGCGGGTACCGGGCGGAGCGGTGACGCCGATGGCCTCGAGCAGTACGGTCGCCGACTTCCCGACCCAGTCCGGCACCGCGTGACGGCCGTCGACGATGAGCGCGACCAGCTTCGCGATGAGCTCAGGGTCGCGCAGCTCGTACGCACCGTTCTTGAGCATCTCGAACTTCAGGAGGTCGGCCACGGGCGCGACGACCAGGACCTCCTTCTCGGAGGTGCAGGGGAGGTTGTTGTCGAAGCTGGCGCCGTCGACGATGTCCTTCGCCGCCTTCTCGATCATGGCGGTGGCGTCGACGAGCGCGGGGGGGTTCCCGGCCCCGGCGCCGATGGCCTTCTTGCCGCTCGACAGCACCGCCTTGACGATGCCGGGGCCACCCGTCGCGACGAGGAGACGTACGAGCTTGTGCTGCATCATCGCGTTCGTGTTCTCGATCGAGGGCTCGGTGACCGTGACGATGAGGTTCGCGGGCGCACCGGCCTCGGCGAGGGCCTGGTTGAGCTTGCGGATGAGCCAGTGGCTGATCTTCGTCGCGCGGGGGTGCGGGCTGAACACGACCGCGTTGCCCGCGGCGATCATCCCGATCGCGTTGTTGATGATCGTCTCCGTGGGGTTCGTCGTCGGCGTGATGGCCCCGATGACGCCGAACGGCGAGATCTCGATGGTGGTGAGGCCGTCGTCGCCCGACCACGCCTCGGTGATGAGGTCCTCGGTCCCGGGCGTGAGCTCCGCTGCGGCACGGTTCTTGGCGATCTTGTCCGGCACGTTGCCCATGCCGGTCTCCTCCACGGCCGAGCGGGCCATGTACTCCAGGTTCTCCGGCACGAGCGACACGTCGCGGATCACCTTGACGAAGCGGGCCCGGTCCTTCATCGAGCAGCCGAGGTACTCGCGCCAGGCGGCGTCGGCCGCGACGATGGCGCTGTCCATGTCGGCGAAGATCCCGTCGCTGGCGGCGGTCTGCTCGCGGCGGCTGACAACCTCGCGGACGACTTCTGCGACGACCTTGCGGACGGTCTCCGGCGTGATCATGGTCATGGCTATCTCGCTTCCTGAACTTTCGACAATGCGTAGGTGACGATGAGTACGTCCTGGTCGACCGTGCCCCCGGAGACGCCGATCCCGCCGGCGAGGTGACCGTCGACGAAGACCGGCAGGCCGCCTCCGAAGACGACGACGCGGCCGCCGTTGGAGCCCTGGATGCCGTGGAGCTCGCCGGTCGGGCCCGAGGGGTCCTTCAGCGCCGATGTCGGCAGCTTGAAGGCGGCTGAGGTGAACGCCTTCCCGATCGCGAGGTCGATGCTGCCGAGCAGCGAGTCGCCCATGCGGTGGAGGAGCATGAGGTTCCCGCCCGCGTCGACGCCGGCGAAGTCGACCGGTACGCCCAGCTCGGCCGCCTTGGCCTCCGCCGCCTCGGCCATGCTCTTGAGCGCGGCCAGGTCGTACCGCCCCGCAGTCGCCGTCGCAGCCCCGCCGCCGAGCGCCTTCCCGACGCTGCGCCGTACGACCTGCTCGATGGTCACCACGTCGTGCTGGTGCTCGGTCAACCGGGCGAGCGCGTACAGGGTGTCGGAGAGCCGGTTCAGGTAGGTGATGAGCTCCGGACGGACCGGGACGGTCTCCGCCATCGTGAGCACGCGGCGTTCTGCACGCCTGGTGACCGTACGGGCGCGGTGCAGGGCGGCCGACGGTACGTCCCGGCCGGGGACGACGAACTCAC